>QLUN01000074.1 GCA_018725455.1 Chloroflexota bacterium | reverse complement strand
CATCGTAGAGAAGCATATCGCAAGTAATAAGACCATTGACCGACTTCGCCTAACAGAGCGTATCTGGCTCCGTGCCTATGACACTCCGCACAAATCCAGCACTTATTTTGTGCTGGGGGATAGGGAGAAATAAGTGCTGGGCTTCTTTTACGCTCGGAACGTTAGGCGCGATAAATGAAGATATTGGGGATCGATCCAGGGCTGAACACCACCGGCTACGGCGTCATCGAGGTTTCCGGTGGTGATGTCCTCCTGCTCGAAGGAGGCGTGATCCGCACCGGCTCCGCTGACGCTCCGCTGGAGATAAGGCTTTCCCGCCTTTATGATGGTGTCACCGAAGTCCTGGCGCAGTTCAGTCCGCAAGCCCTGGCTATCGAGGAGCTTTACTCTCACTATGAACGCCCCACTACGGCGATCTTGATGGGACACGCCAGGGGAGTCATCTGCCTGGCAGCCGCCCAGAGCGGAGTTCGAGTTTTCAGTTATGCCTCTACCGAGATCAAATCAGCCCTGGCCGGAGACGGGCGCGCCTCAAAGGAACAAATGCAGCGGGCTATTGAAGCAAGGCTCAGACTCAAGGAACTCCCCAGTCCGCACGATGTAGCCGATGCTCTGGCAATAGCGATATGCCATCACCAGCGGGTGAGCAGCCCGATCATTGCCGCTGTGGGGGCTAAAAGAAGACGGGAATAAAATGATCTCCTACATCAAGGGATCCATCAGAAGTATCGATAACGAAACCTCAAAGGTTGTAGTCGATGTGAACGGCCTGGGGTATGAAGTGCTGCTCCCCCTGTTTGTCATGCGCTCCCTCACCGATCGAGGCAAAGAGGAAGGAGCTGAGATCGCTCTTCAAATTTATTATCATGTCTCCGAGAGGCAGCCCCGGCCGGTTTTGGTGGGTTTCAACAACGACTTCGAGCGGCGGTTCTTCGAGAAGCTGATTGCCGTCGAGGGTATCGGCCCATCGAAGGCGGCCCGGGCATTCGTGTTCTCAGTATCCACGGTAGCCAACGCCATCGAGAATGGGGATGCGCAGGTTCTCCAGAGAATGCCCGGGATCGGATCGAGGACTGCCCAGAAGATCATCGCAACGCTCAAGGGGAAGGTTGCCGAGTTCGCCCTGCTCAAGGACGAGGGTTACGACAGTATGCCGGCGGTGGCGAGGAAGGACATTAAAGACGAGGCCGTCGAGGTGCTGGCAGGTCTGGGGTATAAGCGCGCTGATGCTAAGCTAAAGATCGATGAAGTTCTGGAACAGAATCCCGGGTTAAGGGATACCGAGGGACTTATTCGTGAGGTATTTCGAGCGGAGAGAAAATGAACGACATGAGCCGCAATCCATCAATCCCGGGCACAGACCAGGAAGGAGCAGAGATCTTCAAGAAGCAGGATGAGGAGGCGCGCTTCATCTGGAGTCTTCGCCCCCGGACTCTGGATGAGTATATCGGGCAGCGAGAGGTGGTGGACAGTCTTATAATTGCCCTCACGGCGGCTCGGAACCGGGGTGAGCCAATAGACCATATCCTCTTTCATGGGCCACCGGGACTGGGCAAAACCACCCTGGCTCACATCATCGCCAGCGAGATGCAGGCCAAGATCACCCATACCGCTGGGCCTGCGCTGGAGAAGCCGATCGATATTGTGGGCATCCTATCCAACCTTGATACCGGTGAGGTCTTATTCATCGATGAGATTCACCGGCTCTCTCGCACCATTGAAGAGTATCTGTATTCAGCGATGGAGGACTTCGAGGTAAATTTCATCTATGGCAAAGGGGCTTTTGCCAAGACCCTTCCCTACCGGCTGAAACACTTCACCCTCGTGGGGGCAACGACGCGCGCTGGCTTGCTGACCCCACCACTGCGCGACCGCTTCGGAATGACCTATCATCTCGACTATTATGCTCCCGAGGAGTTGGCCCAGGTGGTAAAGAGATCGGCCCGGATTCTGGGGGTTCGGCTGGAAGAAGAGGGGTCGATGGAGATCGCTCGGCGCTCCCGGGGAACACCACGAATTGCCAATCGGTTGCTCCGCCGGGTCAGGGATTATGCGGAGGTGACTGCCGATGGGAAGATCACCCGGGCGCTTGCCGACGAGGCCCTCACCAGGGAAGGCGTCGACCACGCCGGATTGGACCGGCTTGACCGGCTATATCTGACCACCATCCTGGTGAATTACCACGGCGGACCAGTTGGTGTCGAAGCCCTGGCAGCTACGTTGAACGAGGAAACGAATACGCTGGTTGACGTCGTGGAGCCATTTCTGCTGAAGACGGGGTTTGTGATTCGAACCCCGGCGGGGAGAAGGGTTGGAGAGATGGCGCGAGCCCACCTGGGCTATGCTGCCGAGGGCGGGGGACAGCAGCGGCTGTTATGATCCCGCCATAGCATTTAGGGAGTCCTCCTTGCAACCGCCCACTTTTACGGGTGCGATTGATCCTTTGCAGGCATAAAGCCCGCGGCTATGGTATGTCCCCACATATGTAAGAACACCCTTTCCCCAATCATGCTCTATTCACGTCGCATAGCCTCGACAGGATTCATCTTCATTGCTCTCCGGGCAGGGTATAGGCCCGATAGGACTCCTACGACGATGGCGATGAGCACGCCCCCGGCGAGGACCGGTACGGTCACCCCCACAGGCATCGCCACTCCAACATAATGGGTAATACCAAGACTTACCAGTGTAGCGATACCGGCTCCCACTATGCCTCCCAATATTCCCCCAAGGAGAGTTATCACCACTGCCTCCAGCAAGAATTGGGACAGGATATTCCCATTGGTAGCTCCAATTGCCTTCATGATCCCGATCTCACGGGTTCTTTCCATAACTGACATCAGCATGGAGTTAACAATGCCTATCCCTCCGACGAGGAGTGCAATCGAGGCGATGCCAACCAGAAACGCCTGGATGATCACGGAAACCATCTTGATCCCTTCTATGAACTCAACCACGGTCGAGGTGAAGGTAAATCCTCCGAGGCCATGATTGGCATCTATTGTCTCCCGTATTTTTGTGGCGATTTCCTCCGCCTTAGCGACGTCGTAAACCCTTACCGACATAAGGGATATCTCATCTGGTCCTAATCCTAAGGCCTGCTGAGCACACTTCATCGTGAGATACACGCTCGGATCGATGTTCATACCCATCATGCCACCAACTCTGTCAAGGATTCCAACGACCACGAAGCTCGTCCCCTCAATCACTATGCGATCGTTGAGACTAACCTCGTGTTCGAAAAACTCTGTTGCCACAAGATATCCGATCAAGGCTGCCCCGTGGTCGTCCTCACGCAGCCATCGTCCCTCTCGGAGTTCTGCAATGCCTTCAAAATCTCGTTCCATTGCGTGGGGGTCACCGCCGATTATCCCGATGGGGATGCGCTCCCCCCGGTGTTCGACGGTGGTAAATCCCCACACCCCCGGATCCACCTCTCTAACGCCCTCGATTCTCCTTATATCTTCAATGTCTCTTTCGGTAAAAGCTCCCAATGGGACAAAGCCCATCGGACCCATCGCCCCGGGCATTACACTTATGCTGTCGGCAAAGTCCGCAAGTTCCCCGACTACCATCTGCTCCATACCACTGCCCACGGAGATCAGGGAGACGATTGCCGCAATACCCACGGCAATGCCCAGGAGCGATAGGAAAGAACGGGCTTTGTGCTGCTTCAAGCTTCTAATTGCCAGGCGAAATCTATCGTAGAACATGATCATCCCTCCTCCAAGATGCCATCGCACATACGGACAACCCGCTGTGCTTGACGCATAATATCTGGATTGTGAGTCACGATTATCATCGTCTTACCTTCCGCGTTCAGCTTTTCTAAGAAACCGAGGATCACTTTGCCGGTCTTTGTATCCAGATTCCCCGTCGGCTCATCAGCAAGGATCACCGGCGGATCGTTTGCCAGCGCTCTGGCAATCGCCACCCTCTGCTGTTCTCCTCCGCTGAGCTCTGAGGGCTTATGCTTTGCCCTTTCACTTAAGCCGACGAGTTCCAGTAACCCCTTTGCCCTTTTTATCCTTTCTCCCCGGGGAACTTCGGCAAATGTCATGGGCAGCGTGACGTTCTCCAGCGCATCAAGCGTAGGGATCAAGTTGAACATCTGAAAGATGAACCCTATCTTCTGCCGGCGAATCCTCGCCAGCTCCTTGTCCTTGCACCTTGAGACGTCAACCCCTTCAATAAAGACACCACCGCTGGTCGGCCGATCTAAACAACCGATCATATTCAGCAGGGTGGACTTCCCCGACCCCGAGGGGCCCGCTACAGCTACATACTCCCCTTTGCTTATTTCGACATCAACCCCTCCAAGGGCTGGTACCTCTATTTTCCCCATCTTGTAGGTTTTTACCAGTTCTGCAGTACGGATCATTTTGTTTTACTCCTTAAGTAGATTTATCTCCTGCTGGCTAAAGCATGTTGTGACTTTGCCATCAGTGGAATGGGTTCCCAGTCATCTACATTGCACGGGGTAACCCGAAGAGCAAGTAGCTCCCCACGGTCATTTATCCAATTGTGACTGGCCCCTCCCCCTCCACCACCTCCCCGATTATCCTTGCCTTCGGTAAGGCAGCCAACATCTCATCAGCATCGCCTGGTGAGCAGAAGAGCGCCATTCCGATTCCCATATTGAACACCCGGTACATCTCCTGTTCATCGATATCGCCCTGTTTTTGAATCATCTCGAAGATGAACGGAATATCCCAACTTCCTTTTCTCAGGTGTGCCCCAAGCCCGCAGACTCGCGGAATGTTATCCCGGAGCCCGCCCCCGGTGATGTGCGCCAGTCCCTTTATTCCGGGAAGAAGTGCCCTCAGTTGCTGGTAGTAACAGCGATGCGGCTTGAGAAGCTCCTCACCCAGGGTGCACCCGAGATCGGGATAGAAAACGCTGAGGGCGGAGCGCTCGACGTTGAATATTTTCCGCACCAGAGAATAACCGTTGGTATGCAGTCCGCTCGATGGCAGCCCGATGATGACGTCACCGGGCCTGATTGACTTGCCGTCGATGATCTTGCCCTTTTCCACCACCCCCACAATGAACCCCACCAGGTCATAGTCGCCTTCAGCGTACATCCCGGGCATCTCGGCGGTCTCACCCCCGATGAGGGCGCAATTTACCTCCTTACAAGCCTCTGCCAGTCCTTTGACGATGTCGCTCACCTGTTCCGGAAAGAGCTTGCCCACCCCGATGTAATCCAGGAAAAATAGCGGTTTAGCGCCGCAGGTCAGGATGTCGTTCACGCAGTGGTTGACCAGGTCGATGCCAATAGTGTCGT
>QLUN01000073.1 GCA_018725455.1 Chloroflexota bacterium | reverse complement strand
GGGGACAACGGATGATAGAAACCCTTGAAGAAATAAAATCCCAGGCACTAAATGAACTGCGTAGTCTTAATGACTTGAAGGAGCTTGAGTCCTGGCGCGTCGGTTACCTCGGCAGGAAGGGAACGTTAACCCAACTGCTGCGAGGTCTCTCCAGCTTACCGATCGAGGAGAGACGGGGGGCCGGAGCGAGGGCCAATAAGCTCAAGTCGCTCTTAGAACAGGCCCTGGCTGATAAACAAGATTTGCTTAGAAAGGCAGGGCTGGACAAACTCTTGCAGCAATCCCGTCTGGACGTCACCCTCCCCGGCCGCCCCGCCCAACTGGGTCGGCTACATCCTACGACGAGGACACTCCGTGAGGTCGGTGCTATTTTCACCGCCATGGGCTTTGGAGTAGTCGAAGGGCCGGAGGTCGAGTGGGACTATTACAACTTCGAGGCGCTGAATATCCCCCAGGATCACCCGGCCCGTGATATGTGGGCTACCCTCTGGATCGACGAAAAGAGTCGAGAGTCGGGGGGAGGAGGACTCCAGAGCGAAGCGTCTCCAGAGCGAAGCGTCTCCAGAGCGAAGCGTCTCCAGACTCCCATGCTGCTGCGCACCCACACCTCGCCGATGCAAATCCGGTTTATGGAAAGGAAGCAGCCTCCGATACGAGTCATCATGCCCGGCAAGGTCTATCGCTATGAAGCCACCGATGCCACGCATGAATCTATGTTTTACCAGATCGAGGGGCTGGCGGTGGATAAGGGTATTACCATGGCTCACCTTAAAGGGACGCTTTATGAATTTGCCCGCCGACTCTTTGGCCTGGACCGTAGGGTGCGTTTTCGCTGCGACTATTTTCCCTTTGTAGAGCCGGGCGTGGAGATGGCTATTGATTGTTTCATTTGTCAGGGTAAAGGCTGCCGCGTTTGTGGTGGGGAGGGGTGGATCGAGATTCTGGGTGCCGGGATGGTACACCCCGATGTCCTGCGGCGAGTGAACTACGATCCGGAAATCTACACCGGCTTTGCCTTCGGCATGGGCCTGGAACGCATCCCGATGCTCAAGTATGGCATTGACGACATCCGACTCTTCTACAGCAACGATCTCAGGTTTCTGGAGCAATTTACGAGTGATTGATGAATGGTGAATGGTGATTGGGGGTACGGGGTACCAATTACCAATTACTATTTACTATTTAATTGGAGGTCGATCTTGTACCAGGCACCGCGTGGCACTTCCGACATTCTGCCCCATGATCAGGCATATTGGCGGTGTATCGAAAAAGCAGTTGCCAATATCTGCCAGCTCTATGGCTATCAGCGCATTGATACCCCCGTCTTTGAGGATGCCGATCTTTTCGTCCGCAGCATAGGCGAAGAGACCGACATTGTGGAAAAAGAAATGTATTCCTTCAGGGATCGCAGCGGAGACCTGCTGACTTTGCGTCCGGAAGGGACAGCGCCGGTGTGCCGGGCGTATCTGGAGCATGGGATGCACAATCTGCCCCAGCCGGTCAGGCTCTACTATATCACCCCGATATTCCGCTATGAGCGGCCTCAGGCGGGACGATACCGTCAGCACTGGCAATTTGGCTTCGAGGGACTGGGCAGCTTCGATCCCGCCCTTGATGCCGAGGTCATCGATATGGCATGCGGGCTGTATCGCCACCTCGGTTTGAGGGACATGGTTCTGAAGCTGAACAGCATCGGCTGCCGCAGATGCCGTCCCCAATATCTCGAATCCTTGCGGGAATATTACTCGGGGAAGGTCAACCTCCTGTGCGCCGATTGCAAACGGCGACTGGAAAGAAATGCGCTCCGGCTGCTCGATTGCAAAGAGGAATCCTGTTTCCCTCTTACGGAGCAGTCCCCAAAGAGCAGCGACTACCTCTGCACCGAATGCAAGGATCACTTCGATTTCCTGAAGAAGTACCTTGTTATTCTTGGCCTGGAGTTTGATCTCGACCATCGGCTGGTTCGGGGACTCGACTACTATACCAAGACCGTTTTTGAGATCTACCCACCGGGCGAAAAGGGGGCGCAGAGCACCGTGGGCGGAGGCGGCCGATACGATGACCTCATCGGGGCGATCGGCGGCCGACCCACGCCCGCAGTTGGATTTGCCACTGGCATAGAGCGGATGATCCTCAATTTAAAAAGGCAGAACATTAGTCCCCCCCCCCTTCCCCAGCCCACCACCTTTGTGGCCTTCCTGGGACAGGAGGCAAAAGATAAGGCTGTGGAGTATGTTGCTCAGATGCGTCGGGAGGGTATCGGCGTCATCCTTGCTTCGGGTAACCGCAGCCTGAAGGCACAATTAAGGCATGCCGACGTCCTGGGTGCAGCCGGTGCTATTATCATCGGTGAAGAGGAGCTCCGGGATGGGATGATTGTCTGGCGCGATATGACCCGAGGTGAGCAACAACGCTTGAGTTTCGAGGAGGCGCTTTCGCTAGTCAGGAGTCTTGAGCCTGGAGCCCAGAGTCGGGAGGCGAGGGGGACTACTGACTACTGACTCTTGACTAATGGAATGGGGTGGATATGTTCACCGTCGGCATAGTTACTGTCAGTGATAAAGGCTCCAGAGGCGAGCGCCAAGATGAAAGTGGCGCGGTAATCCGAGATCTGCTCTCCAGGATAGGGGCCCAGGTAACTCGATACGAGATCGTCCCCGACGAGAGAGAGGTCATATCCGCCAAATTGACCGAGTGGGCTGATGCCGCGGGGACCGACCTTATTCTCACCAATGGCGGCACCGGTCTCAGCCCCCGGGATGTCACCCCGGAGGCCACGCTGGCGGTGGTGGAAAGGCTTGCCCCGGGCTTTTCCGAGGCCATGAGGCTGGAGAGCCTGAAGAAAACGCCCATGGGGATGCTGAGCCGCGGGGTATCGGGCACCCGAGGCAAGACCCTCATCATCAACCTCCCCGGCAGCCCGAGGGCGGTACGGGAGTGCCTCGAAGCCATCCTTCCGGTCCTCCCCCACGCCATCGAAACGCTGCGCGGCGAAGCTGTCGAATGCGCCACCACGGACGATTCTTCACCAGGTGGATAGGCTGAAGACTGTTAGACTGCTTCAGCCTTCAGTCTTCGCTAGTTGACAGGCACTGCCGCAACGACTAAAATCTTATCAAATGGGTCAAACCATAGGGTGCTACCCCCGATTTTCCAGGAAGTGAACCGCCATAGGTTTCTGCCCAGCAGCGAACCATGAAAATCGTGATTAGTCTTCCTCCATTTGACTTGTTTTCATCCATTATACAATGCCCGGGGAGAAAGATTCACTATCCAGAATTCAGAAGCTCCACCCCTTACTGATTACTGGCTACTGAATTCTGACTACTAAGCAGCTGAAATCTGACGGCTGAACGCTTATGATTCACTTTTTGGTTCCGGCTTGTCTGGGTTAGGTTAATACCACGGGATGAACACCGGATGGGCCTCGGTGATCACCATCGTCTCCCGTGCCATCGCATCCCGAAGATATTTGGGGATAAAGAAGAGTCCCTGGTGAGTCTGGCCATCATAGAAATCAAGCCTCTTGCCCACCCGACCGGCAATTCGGCCGTCGATCTCTTCTGACGAAAGCTTGAGCGGATCGAATTTCAGCGAGGCAAGGGAAAATCCCCACGTTCCTCCAAAGGAGGGGATATCTGTCTGACAGATCGCAACTATTGGGAAAATAGTCTTCAAGGTGTTATTCACCGCTGTACATACCTTGGTGTCATCCAAACGCGCAGACCCTGCCTGGAGCGCCAAAGCACCTTTAGCGGTCAGCTTGCTCCTCAGGAGCTGATAGAACTTCTGGGTGTATAGAAGATAGGCCGGACCCCCTTCTATTGGATCAGGGAGATCGATAATGATAACATCGAATTGCTCTCTAGTTTCGGCCAGATATTCCCTAGCATCCTGGTGCAGAAGCTCCACCCGGGGATCGTCAAAGGAGCCCTGGTGATGAGCCGGCAAGAACCGCCGGCAGATGTCTATCACCTCCGCATCGATATCCACCATCACCACCTTCTTGACCGTCTTATGAGCCAGCACCTCTCTCAGGGTCGCCCCCTCACCACCACCCGCAATGAACACCGTTTCCGGATGGGGGTGGAGGATCATCGCTGGGTGAACCAGCGCTTCATGATAGATGAATTCATCCTTCTCACATGATTGTATCTTTCCATCCAGAATGAGACATTTGCCGAAGCTTACGGTTTCGACCACTTCCACTCTCTGATATTTCGAGCGACCGACATAGAGAACATCCTTAACCGCAAATTGCAGAATAGTGTCCGGGGTGGTGAACTCCATATACCAGGTTGAAGGCACCTTTGTCATAAATTCACGCTCCTCTCTTAAGTTCTACAATGGAGGGGTTCTGCGACCCGAGTTTCTCTATGATAAGATTCGCCGCCGCCTCCGGGTAAAACGAATCGCTATGGGTAAAGATATCCACCGCTGCATAGCCATATTCCGGCCAGGTATGGATGCAAATATGAGAGCCACTGGCAAGCACCAGTCCACTGACTCCCTGTGGAGTAAAATGATGGAAGGATTCCCCCAGCGTCTCCTCTGGTGATCGTTGAGCTACGGACGAGAGGGTCGCTTTCAGGAACTCCAGGTCGTCGAGCACATCCTTATTGCAGTCTTTCAAGTCCAAAAGGAAGTGCTTCCCCAGGGTGTGCAACGGAGGACCTCCTTACCCTAACATTCTACTTTCTCAATGTTATTTTGATTCGTTTATAAGTTCGTTTAGTTTCAATCTCCAGTCATCAGGATTATACCAAAAGCAACCGGAACAACCTCTTTCATCATCATTGGGAATTTTCGGATCCCATTTTGGCCCACCTTGTGAAAATAGTTAATGCCAATGAATGTGCCACGTTCTCCAGTTTTCTCACAGTGTTCACAATAACGACTCTTCCAAAGGTTGTGTTGACGAGTTAAAAGCTGAAATTTCTGGTGTAATTCTTCCTCAGTCATATTTATATCATAGACTTCATCTTTTGACCAACGGACTTGAGGAAAGCGATGGTCAACTTCAAGTTGATGGGAGATCATTTTGCGAAGGATAATGGCTTCGGTATTATCATAATGCTTAAGGACACGCTGCCGAAGTTTAGATGGAAGTTGCAAACGAATAAATGAAGACTCAACAGGCGCTATTGATATTAAACGCCGGTGAGCCGTTTTATCTTGGCATTTGTCGCAATAGCGGGTGCTATTTTCTATGTCAAAACCGTGCTGACGAATAATTTGAGTAACTACACAGGCGCTCCAATTTCTTGAGTACCACTTGACTATTCGGAGAAAAT
>QLUN01000072.1 GCA_018725455.1 Chloroflexota bacterium | reverse complement strand
TCGGCCTCAGCCTCGATCGTCTCTACAGCGCCGGTTATTTTCTCATCGGCCATGCTAACACCCCCAAATATGTCCGGGTTTTGGACTGAAGACTATTAGGCTCCCTCAGCCTTCAGCCTATCTCCCTTCATTATGATAGCGTAGAGGGGATTATTTGTCAATCGGGGTGACTCCACAGCTTGACGTTGGTGCCCACGAAATGCTAAACTCTTCTACAAGAAGAGATGAGCCGAATCTTATAAGGAGGAACCAGAGATGGCAGAAGTGGAAGTTGGCATGGTTAGCACCTTTTTTGCCAGGCCGGTAGTCGCCGGGATCGATCTCACCGCGCCTATCAAGGTAGGGGATAAGCTCCATATCGAGGGGCACACCACCAATCTTGAGCTCGTGGTCGAGTCCATGCAGATTGATAACGCAGATGTGCAAGAAGGGAAAGCGGGGGATTCCATCGGTATCAAGGTGCCAGACAGAGTCAGGCGCGGCGATAAGGTCTACAAAGTCACCGGGTAGCGGTCAAATAGTCGATAGTCCCTCGCCCCACTCCGGACTGTTGACTGCCGATTACCGACTGAGGGATTTGAGCAGGTTTGCCATCTCGATGGCATTCATGGCGGCATTGAAGCCCGCATTTCCCATCTTGGTCCCCGCCCGCTCAATGGCCTGCTCCAGGGTATCAGCGGTGATGATCCCGAAGATCAGCGGTATTCCTACGTCCAGTCCTACCCTGGCGATACCTTTGCTCACCTCGGCAGCGATGTAATCGAAGTGTGGTGTTCCCCCGCGAATCACCGTGCCCAGACAGACAACCGCGTCGTACTTCCCCGTCTCGGCCATCTTCTTGGCAACGAGGGGGATCTCAAAGGAGCCCGGGGTCCAGGCGAGTTCGATGTCCTCCTCCCTGACGCCGTGCCGGGAAAGGGCATCTTGGGCCCCTTCCAGGAGCTTAGAGGTGATGAATTCATTGAATCGGGAAACAACGAGACCAAACCTTAAGCCCTCTCCTAACAGTATGCCTTTGTATTGTTTGCCCAAGACTTCCTCCTCTTTAATAGTCGACAGTCCCCCACCCCCCGGACTGCCGACTAATTGACCATCAGCAACTACTCAGGTTCGCAGTTCCATAGCTCACGGTTCAAGGTTAGAAAACGATGAACATAGGCCAGTATGAAGATAAGGCAACCAACTGTGAACCTTGAACCTAACAACCTGAGTAGTTCCCATCAACCGATATCGATCAGGTGCCCCAGCTTCTCCCGCTTGGTTTCCAGATAACGCACGTTCTCCGGGGTCGCCGGGGCCATGATAGGCACGGTCTCAACTACCCGCAAACCGTAGCCGTCCAGGCCGACAACCTTCTTGGGATTATTGGTGAGCAGCCTCATGTTGCGCACCCCGAGGTCAACCAGAATCTGAGCGCCGATGCCATAATCCCGAAGGTCCGGGGGGAAGCCCAGCTCCTCGTTAGCCTCCACGGTGTCCATCCCGTGATCCTGAAGGGCGTAGGCTTTAATCTTGTTGTGCAATCCGATGCCCCGACCCTCCTGGCGCATATAGAGGAAAACACCTCTCCCCTCACTCGCAATGGCCTTCATAGCCATGGGAATCTGCTCGCCGCAATCGCAACGAAGACTGCCAAAGACATCACCAGTAATGCACTCGCTATGCACCCGGACTAATATCGGTTCATCTCCGTCGACTTCCCCTCTGACCAGGGCAACGTGTTCATCGGGATCGATAATGCTCCTATAAGCAATGGCAGTAAACTCACCATACGCCGTAGGTAGCTTGGCCTCGGCTACTCGTTGTACCAACCTGTCGTGCCGTCGCCGATAAGCAATCAGTTGAGCTACACTCACAATCTTGAACCCATGCACGGATGCCAATCTCTCCAGATCTGGCAGCCGTGCCATGGTGCCATCATCATTCATTACTTCGCATATCACCGCCGCGGGGTAGAGGCCGGCCAGCCTGGCAAGGTCTACCGATGCCTCGGTGTGGCCCGCCCGCACCAGAACGCCACCCTCTCTGGCGCGCAGTGGAAACATGTGACCGGGACACACGACATCATCGGGTCGGGTGGTGGGGTCGATAAGCACTTTCACCGTGGTCGCCCGATCGCGGGCTGAAATGCCGGTGGTCACCTTGTGCCTTGCCTCTACGGATACGGTGAAGGCACTATCAAATGGCGAGGTGTTCTCTCTAACCATCAACGGTATCCTGAGCTCATCAAGCCTCTTCCCGTTTATCGGCATGCAGATTAACCCCCGGGCATGTTTAGCCATAAAATTGATCGCCTCCGGGGTGATTTTCTCCGCGGCGATAATAATGTCTCCCTCGTTCTCCCGCCCCTCATCATCAACGACGATGAGGAACTTACCACCTCTTAGATTCTCGATTGCCTCCGGGATGGTAGCTAGTGCCATATCACGGGCCTCCAAACTCAACTTTAGTTTATTATGCAGCGCCAGGGAAGTCAATATCTCCGTAGTCGACCTTAATCCGTGAGTCCGGACTCAAAACGCTCACCCACTGGGAGATGATCTGATTAGCTTCGCTTTTAACATTTAATCCACGGATCAAGGAGTCGAGGTCGTCCCTGACCCCGACAGTGGTGCTCTGGGTCGGAGACGATCCAGAGTACTTGACCATCAGCGCAGCTACATGAAGCCGTGCTCCGCCAGAAATTCGGGGGTGATTGTCGACCTGCCCCGGCTTGCCAACCGTTCCACATACTTGGCGATGATATCAATTTCCAGATTCACCGTATCGCCCGGCCGCTTGCCCCCCAGCGTGGTATTTCGCCGGGTATAGGTCACCAGTGAGACGCTGAAAGAAGTAGCATCTTGCTTGATAATGGTGAGACTGACACCGTCCACGGCGATGAACCCCTTTTCCACCAAATAGTGCATTATCTCTGATGGCACGGAGACCCGCATTATAACTGCCTCGCCCTCAGGCGTCAGCGAAAGAACCCTTCCTGTGCCATCGACATGGCCCTGGACGAGATGCCCGCCGAGGCGACTACCCACTGCCAGAGCCCTTTCCAGATTGACCGCCTCACCGGGGCGCAGGTTCCCTAAATTGGTGCGACGCAGGGTTTCCGGCATGACCTCGACGGAGAAAGCCCCCGCGCTAAGTGCGATAACCGTCAGGCAAGCTCCGTTTACCGCAATACTGTCTCCCGGCCTGGTGCCCTCCATTGCCTTTTGAGCTGAGATAGTAAGCTCACCCCTGGCGATGGACTTGATCCTACCCAATTCCTCTACGATTCCGGTGAACATGGCATCACCTGGTATATCCACTAACCATTATATCATCCCCCAGCCGCTCTACCCTAACCTGTTTCAATCGTAGCGCCTCCGCCATTGAGGCTACACCTTCGCCCCCCACTGCGGTTAATGCCTCGCTGCCTCCGACAATAATTGGGGCGATGAAAACCAGAACCTTATCCACGAGTCCAAGATCGAATAATGAGCCCAGGAGCAGGCTCCCACCCTCTACCAGCACGCTGGTGATCTCTCTTTTCCCGAGTGCCTTAAGCAGTTTGTCGAGATCGACCAGTCCATCCCTGGGTGGGAGCGTTAATACCTCTGCGCCGATTTCGGCATATTGATTCGCCCGGATCAGTTCTATCGCCGTCGTGGTGGCTATCAAAGCTCTGCCCGGGGGTTGAAGCGCCCTGGCCGCGGGGGGAGTCTGGCCGTGACTATCAACGATTACTCTGAGTGGATGTCTCTCTCCTTCCGTGGTCCTTGCTGTGAGCTGAGGATTGTCCCTTAGTACCGTGTTGAGGCCGACCATAATGGCATCGGTGATCCAGCGAGCGTGATGAACGCATTCCCTAGACCAATCGTTGCTGATCCATTGGGAGTCGAAGCTCCTGGTAGCTATCTTTCCATCAAGGCTCATGGCGAACTTGGTGGTGACGAATGGGACGCCCGTGGTGATGAATTTGGTGTAGGATTCGTTGATCTCTCGCGCCTCCTCTCGCCGTTCGCCGAGATAGGTCTTGATCCGGCCAGCCTCCAGTTGTTGCCTCCCCTTGCCCGAGACGAGAGGATTCGGATCCAGCATCGCCATGTGGACTTCCCCGACGCTACTCGTGATGATGGCCTGGGTGCAGGGCGGGGTGCGTCCATAGTGGCAACATGGTTCGAGGGTGACATACATTGCAGCCCCTCGCGCTGCTTCTCCAGCTTGCGTGAGGGCGACTATCTCGGCATGGGGGGACCCTGGGGGCTGGGTATAGCCTTCGCCAACTATCCTTTCATTGTTCACCACCACCGCTCCCACGGCCGGGTTAGGACTGACATTTCCCAGGGCTTTCTTTGCCAGGGAGAGGGCGTGTTGCATATAGTCGGTCGTCATCTTTGATTACCCTTTAGAGGGTTCGATGAATCGAACCCCTACGTTTACTCCCTCGAAATTGCGGTGGTACTTGCTAGCAGTGGGCCCCCTATGTCCCTGGTATTTGCTGCCTAGTTTCGACGAGCCATAGAGGTTTTCTGCAGGGGAGGTAAGCCGCAGAAAAGAGATTTGCCCGATCTTCATGCCATAGTAGAGAGTGACGGGAAATCTGGCCAGGTTTGAAACATGCAAGGTCAGATGTCCCCGCCATCCAGGATCGACGTAGCCGGCGGTGGAATGTACTACGAGACCTACCCTGGCAAGGGAACTCTTGCCTTCCAGTCGGGCCACAATATCGGCGGGAAGGCCGATTAACTCAAGCGTGCTCACCAATACGAATCCGCCGGCCTCCAGCAGGAAAGGCTCATCCCCCTCAAGCTCTACCAGTTCATTGAGGTCATCCAGGTCCTGCCTCAGATCGATATAGGGTTGATACCGCTTTGTTCTGCAAATGAGCAATCTTTTGTCGAGCCGAACGTCCACGCTTGCGGGCTGGATACAGCTCGGGTCGAGGGGATCGATGATCAGTCTTCCCCGGTCGATCTCCGCTCTTATGGTTCGGTCGCTGAGGATCATCTCTGCTCTTTCTGAAATCGACTCGCCCTGCCCGCATTCTACCACCAATTGCCGCGAACTGCAAGCAGTGCGATGAGCGATGGCCAAGCGTCTCTGACAACTTGCCAATACTCACCAACTAAGTTATAATGAATGTCGGATTGAAATGGGGAATCGTCTAGCGGTAGGACGGTGGACTCTGGATCCACAAGGCCAGGTTCGAATCCTGGTTCCCCAGCCAGACGGCGCATTCGTCTAGCGGTTCAGGACGCCGCCCTCTCAAGGCGGAGATCGGGGGTTCGAATCCCCCATGCGCCACTTAACTTTGATCAAAGGG
>QLUN01000071.1 GCA_018725455.1 Chloroflexota bacterium | reverse complement strand
AATATGCCGAGACCGAGACTAAATCCTTTTTGAAGCAAATCTTGCATCAGATAGACCTCCCTTCATTCTATTTCATTACGCGTATAACTTAACATTGTCCCATCACAACCCCCCTATTCTTTTCCCTGAATCCGTGAAGTCAAAGTTGCTTTACCCACAGGGTGAAGAGGAGTGAATCTGTGCTCACGGACCCAGGCCCTTTCTAGTAGTATATTCAACTATCTGCTCCTCTGTCAAGTCCTTTGAGAGAGACATCCCTTTCAAAGGGCATACTTCCCCTGGTGAGCTACCTCAAGGAAAGCGGCCAGAAGCTCGATGGCCGCCTCGATGTCTTTC
Source organism: Chloroflexota bacterium (assembly GCA_018725455.1). Classification (GTDB taxonomy): domain Bacteria; phylum Chloroflexota; class Dehalococcoidia; order SZUA-161; family SpSt-899; genus BS503. Next base: position 5,003 of record QLUN01000071.1, on the reverse strand, counting down.
TTGTGGGCTGATTCAACCACTGAGTGGATATATCTTGTCGGTATTGAGATGGTGGCGGCGGCTACACCCTCTCTGGTAAGCTGTAGAGCGCCGGCATCTGTCCCACCCCGCGGCAAGACCTCCATCTGATATTTTATCTTCTTCTCCTCAGCTATCTTCCTTAGTTTGCGTACCAGTTGCGGATTGGAGATGGATAGTGAATCCTTGACCTTGATGGCCACACCCTCGCCGAGCTTGGTGACCCTTCGTGGCTCCTCCACCCCGGGGATGTCGCAGGCTACGGTGACATCAACCGCAATCCCGATATCCGGGGCGATCCCAAAGCTGGAGACCGTTGCCCCACGGATGCCGACCTCCTCCTGAGTAGTGGCCACAAGATAGATGTCGCACTGATGCTCCTCGACCCTCTTGAGGGCCTCGATCATGACGTAAATTCCTACACGGTCATCCAGTGCCTTGCCGGAGACCAGCTCACCGAACTCCATCAAGTTCTGCTTCAGGGTAACGGAATCGCCTACGGTGATCTTTTCTTTCACCTCATCGGCAGGTATCCCCAGATCAATGAAAATATCTTCCATCTCCGGGGCCTTTTTCTTCTCCTCCTCTTTTAGAATGTGAACCGGTTTGGTGCCCATGACTCCGATGTAGTCACCAGAGTCTGAGTGAACGACCACTCTCTGGGCGATTAACACCCGGGGGTCAAATCCGCCGATAGGATCCACCCGCAGAAAGCCGGTCTTTTCATCTATATGGGAGACGAAAAAGCCTATCTCATCCATATGGGCTGCTATCATCACCTTCACCCGGGGGCTCGGGCCGCTTCCACTCTTCAAGGCAATGACGTTTCCCAGGACGTCTGTTCTTATCTCGTCCACATGGCCTTTGAGCGCTTCCTTGACTATTTCACTGACTTTTTCTTCCCGTCCCGGTATGCCGGGGGCTTCTGCAAGTTTGCGTAACAGTTCCATCTCTCGTAATCCTCCTTTGTAGTAAACAATCAGCCATGGGGTATGCCGCGAAGGTGCTAACCCCGTGGGAATAGTGTATTCCATGGGGTTGGCCTATAATGGGGTACGCTTACAAATATAATCAATTCCCTGCCTCCTGTCAAGCCCCCGAAGCACCCCACTGGGTTCAGGGTTCAACGGTTACGCAATCCCAACCCCAACCCCGTGAACCGTCAACCGTTTAGCGTGTTTCGGTAGTTGGCCCCGATATGCTAAAATAAGTAAGTGTGCCCATGTGCGGCAATGGGCATGACGAGTCGAGAGTCAAGAGTCCAGAGTCACGGGGCGGGGGACTCCAGACTTTCGTGATGCTGCCATGAAGGAAAGGATCAAGCAGATACTCAGAGGCCGAGAGAAGGAGCACCTTTCTGATCCCGAGTTGATTTCATCAGCGGTGCTCGTCCCTGTCTATCAGAAGGCGGGTGAATATTACATCCTGTTCATCAGGAGAACCGAGAGGGTGGAGTACCACAAGGGACAGATTTCTTTTCCCGGGGGCAGGAAGGATGAGGGCGATAGTAACCTCCTTGCGACTGCTCTGAGGGAGGGTTTCGAGGAGATTGGGCTCCGGCCTGAAGCGGTGGAGATACTGGGAGAACTGGACGATGAGAGCACTATCTCCACCAGCTTCGTTGTCTCACCGTTTGTGGCTCTTATTCCCTATCCATATGACTTCGAGATAAACCGTGAGGAAGTGGAGGGCTTGGTGGAAGTTCCCCTCGCGGTACTTCGGGATAAGGCCAATTTTCGAGAGGAAGTTATAACCGATGGCGGAAGAACCTTTATGGCCTACTCCTATCATTATGGGGATGAGGTGATCTGGGGAGCTACCGCCAGGATTCTGAAGCGATTCCTCGACCTGCTCTATGGTGATGAACTCGATTGACGGTCATTTTGAGGGAGCTCTATTGCCATGATAAGGGGTATGGCTACGGCGGTCATGATAGCGAAGATCAGCCAGGCCAGTTGAAAGCTTCCCCTGATATCGAACACCCAGCCAGCGAAAGCCGGACCGATAATACTCCCGATGGTCATAACGGCCATGCTCCAGCCCTGAATGGACCCAAAGGCATTTCGGCCGAAATACTCCCTCTGGATGGCAGGCCGCAGAGCGATCGCTCCCCCATAACCAAAGCCGAAGGTGATCAGAAAGATGACCAGAGCCCATACGGCAGGGGCATAGTAGAAGGCAAGCAAGCCGATAGTCTGAAAAGTGGCGGTGAGTGCCAGGACATGCCTCTTGGAGAAAACATCCCCCAGCCATCCGAAGGCCAGGCGCCCAACGATGCTCAGCAGGGGAATGAGGGTTGCTACCAGCACAGCCGATCCTGGGGCAAGCCCCACACTTGTGAGGTAGGGCATCACATGAAGGATCACCGCACCTACCCCCATGAAGCTGATGGCGAAGGAGAGCGATAGAAGCCAAAATGTGCGTGTCCTGAGTGCTTGCCTTGCATCGAATGCTATCTCACTGGTTGGGTTCCCCGCATTCTCCAGGACAGGTATGAAGTCGCCATCGGGAAGATAGCCGTACTGCTCCGGCTTGTGGCGAATGAGCAGTGCCAGCAAAGGAATGATGACCCACGTTCCCATCCCGAGGAGAAGAAAAGCCATCCGCCACCCATGGTGATTGATGAGCCAGATTACAACCGGCAGGAGCAGGCCACCAATGCCGAAGCCGGTGGTCATCAGGCCCGTGGCCAGGCCCACTTTGCGGTGGAACCAGTGTGCCACTGCTGTTGTCGACGCCATCCCGGCAGAGGCGCCGAAGCCTATTGAGAGGACGAGAGATGCGCCGTAGAACATGATCAGGGAGTCTGTAAGACTGAGCATCATGAATCCCAGACCACCCACCAATGCGCCGGAGAAGATCAGTTTCCGCGGACCCAATCTGTCAACCAGGAAGCCCATCAAAGGGGCGAGCAGTCCCCTTTCTATGCCACGGAGGGAGGCGGCTAGAGAGAATGCAAAGTGACTCCAGCCGAACTCGTCGGTCATTGGAGCGACGAAAGCGGTAAAGCCGTAGAAGAGGGCCCCGGCGGTGTAGCAGCCGATGAGAGCCCCCGACAGCACAATCCACCAGCCATAGAAAATCCGCCTCGATTTAAACATATTCTTTACCGCAGAATTTCTTGCAATTCCCCTCCCCTGGCGGGAGGGGATTAAGGGGAGGGGGAAATTCACCCTCAGATAGCCTCTCCCTTCGAGGGAGAGGAATTTGTGCGAGGATTTTGCAAGATACTATATTCTTCACATCTATTGCTGACTGCGGGAATTCCCTGGGCACGGTTGATTCGGGATCGAATTACTCGCGCAAGAATCGCCTCAGTTTGTTGAGAGCCCCCGTGGCGGCATAGAGCTTTATTCGCCGGCGGTGCTGGGGAAAGACGGTGTGTGTTGAGCGCGTTCTCGTTCCGTCGGTGATCCCGATGTAAACCGTACCTATCGGTTTTCCCTCGATCTGCTCTGGTCCGGCTACCCCGGTTATCCCGATCCCGATATCGGTGCCGAGACAGCTCCTGGCAGCCACAGCCATTGCCTCAGCAACCGCAGAGCTGACTGCGCCATGCTGAGTGATTAGTTCGGGGGCAACCCCAAAGGCTACCTTCATTTCGTCTGAGTAAGCTACCAGTCCCCCTTTGAAATAGTCCGAGCTCCCGGGAGCATCCGTAAGGAGATCGGCCAGCCGTCCGCCGGTACAGGATTCCATGGTTGCCAGAGTCAGGCCTTTCTGTCGGAGGAGGTCGCCGACCACCTGTTCTATGGTTTCGTCATCGCTGCCCCAGATATGGTCGCCGATTATGGAGCGGATCTGCGCCTCCAGCGGGGCGATCATTTTCTCGGCCTCCCCCTGGTCGGAGGCCTTAGCCGTCAGGCGAAGTTCAATGCCGCTTGGCCTGGCGTAGACCCCGATCGTGGGGTTCGTGGAGGAGAGAAGGGGGCTCACCAGTTCATCAACCTTTGCCTCGGGCAATCCGAATACCTTGAGCGTTCGAGAGACGATGATGGCCGTGCTGATCGTTCGGCGAAGCTCCTCCCTGATCTCCTTCTCCCACATCCGCTGCATCTCTCCCGTGGGACCGGGCATGGCGAGGAGTATCCGGTTCTCACGCTTTATCCACCAGCCGGGGGCGCTTCCCTGGGGATTAGGGATTGCTCTTGCCGAAGGGAGCAGAGTGGCCTGCTTGAGGTTCCGTTCCGGCATCTCGTAGCCGAGCCGGGTGAATAGACCGCGCAGCCATTTCTCGAGGTCGGGATCCACCTTCATCTCCTCGCCGAGCATTGCCGCGATGGACTCGCGGGTGAGATCATCCTCGGTCGGGCCAAGGCCTCCAGTGGTGATAATCAGGTCGGAGCGGCTCCATGCTCGCTTTAGGGCTTCGACTACTCGCGCCTGATTATCACCCACCTGGGTGATCCAGTGGAGATCGATGCCCAGCAGCGGCAGTTGTCCGGCCAGGTAGGGGGCATTGGTATCGACTATCTCCCCGAGGAGAATCTCAGTGCCGATGGAGATTATTTCCGCTTTCACATTTCCCCCGCGTGATATATCTGCTTCGAAAATAGACTATGATAGGCAGGGTGGTCTTCCACCCTGCCCGTCAAGGTCAGGGACGACCTCGACTACCGCCATCTACCTCATCGAGGGTTTATCAAATGTAGACGCAGGCTTTTGCCTGCGTCCCCCACGCACCCTGAAGGGTGCGGCTACATTACCACGCATTGCCCCTCGCAATGACAGTCTATTTTCATGATTCGTTGGTGGGCAACTGCCCATGAGGATTTATTTCTTCCGCTGTTCCTTTCTATGTACTCAAAGTGGTACATAACTGGTCATTCGCTCCCGGATAGACAAGTATCTCGGGTCCTGGGTGGACAGTCTCACCCGTTCGGAAACGTTCCTCCAAGATACACTTCACCACCTCTCGAGGGGTAAATAATCCGATGTCGGGATCATCATATCTCTGGAGTGCGTTCCTTGCCCCATTGTAGTCA
>QLUN01000070.1 GCA_018725455.1 Chloroflexota bacterium | reverse complement strand
AAAGTTCAAGGGTCAAAGTTCAAGGTCGGGGAGGGAGGGGGACTCCAGAGCGAAGCGTCTCCAGAGCGAAGCGTCTCCAGAGCGAAGCGTCTCCAGACACCAGACATCCTGGGGGCAGGTCGAAGTCCTCCTGGGCACCACCGTGGTAATCCTTGCTATCTCAGCGCTCTGTATTCTGTTCTTCCCCACGGTGCAGGACTTCATGGTGGGCAACAGCCTGTGGAACGGGCTGGCTGACTTCACCCGGGAACATACAGCTCTTACTATTGACTCGTTCGACCAGCTCCCGAAATTGCCACAGGGCAAAGCCCTGCTCTCCATCCCCGCTCTCCCCCACGAGGAGGAGGAGATTGCCAGGCTAAGGGAGTTCGTCACCCAGGGGGGGCGGCTTGTCCTGATGGATGACTTTGGCCACGGGAATGAGGTCTTAGAATACCTCGGAATCGAGGTCAAGTTCAGCGGACGGATGCTACTCGACCCTCTCTTTTCTTATAGAAACCCCCGTCTGCCTCGGATAACGGATTTCAGCCCCGAGATTAAGGAAGCCGGGGTGGAGTCGGTGGTACTTAATCACGCTACTGCCCTGACGGGGGCGGGGGCCGGGGAGGTGCTTGCCTGGTCGTCCGAGCACAGCTTCCTGGATCTCGACGGAGATGGAAGCTGGGGCCAGGCCGAGCCGAAGGGACCTTTGCCCGTGGCCGCCAGGTTCAGATTGGGCCAGGGGGAGGTCATCCTGGTATCTGACCCCAGCATCCTGATCAACAGCATGGTGAGGATGGATGACAATCGGGCTTTCCTGGGATACCTGACCGAGGGCATCGAACCGGGCGGCATACTTGTAGATCAGCTCCACCTGGAGAAGAGCCGGCTGGATCAGTCCAGGCTGACGCTCGTGGGTGCTCGGGAGCTTTTTGCACAGCCACCGCTTGCCCTGGGATTGATAGCGGCGATATTCGCCGGCCTAGCAAGATATTTTCTCTGGAGACAGTCGATAGTCGATAGTCCCCCTCTCCACCCCCCAGGACTGCCGGCTAGCGACTGCTGACTATGGCGTCCGATAAGCAGCGTCCCTGCCGAGACTCGAACTCGGAACCTCCTGCTTAGAAGGCAGTTGCTCTATCCTATTGAGCTACAGGGACACCTCACTTTACTATAGCATAAGAGCTGAAATTGGTTCAAGGCTTTCGGTCTTTATCCTATTGCAGTTTTTATGTGAGAGGACTATAATAGTCGCTGGGTATGATGACGAGTGATTGGTGAATGGTGATTTGTGGTACCACCAATTACTAATTACCAGTCGAGGGGTTATGGAATTCAAGAGGATTCTGGTACCGATAAATGGAACCAGGGTAGATGATGAGGTTATTCAGCTTGCTTGTCAGTTGGCCAAGCGGAGTAGAGGCAAGGTATATGTTACCTACGTCATCCAGTTAGAACGAACCTTATCCCTGGATGTGGAGATTAAGTCTGAGGTCGATAGAGGAGAGGAGGCATTAGGTGCAGCGGAGTGTTGCGCCGAAAAATGCGATTATGAGGTTATCACCGACTTGCTTCAGGCACGTGCCGTCGGGCCTGCCCTGGTGAACGAAGCCGCCGAGCGCCACATTGATCTAATCATAATCGGCCTCGATTATAAGACACGCTTCGGCGAATTCAGCCTGGGAGATATAGTCCCCTATGTTCTCAAGAATGCTCCCTGTCATGTCATTCTTATCCGTGAGCCGGTCTCGCTGAGAGTGCCGTCAACGGGTAGGGGGTAGTAGGGCTACACTCTATACGCTTTGCACTACACGCTAAACTAGGCTATTAGGAGGGGTTATGAACGTGATCATAATGGGTTGTGGTCGTGTTGGTGCCCGCCTGGCGGGGATACTTGATGCCGAAGGGCACAAGGTTACCATCCTGGATACCGATCCCTATAGCTTCAGACGCATTCCACCGAACTTCGCCGGTAAAGCATTGATTGGCAGCGGAACCGATGAGGATGCCCTCAGGAAAGCGGGCATTGAGGAGGCGGATGTCTTCATTGCGGTCACCCAGGGCGACAACCGAAATGTAATGGCTACTCAGATCGCCAAGCACATCTTCAATGTGCCCCGGGGGATCTGCCGCATTTATGACCCCATCAGGGAGGAGATGTATCGGGAATTGGGGCTGGAGACCATAAGCCCCACGAAGGTGGGGGCTCAGCTTCTACGAGAAGTGATTGGAGGTTAGGGTGTATATCGTCGTTGTCGGTGGGGGTGAGGTAGGCTACTACCTGGCCAAAATACTGTTGAGCGATGGTCACGAGGTACTGGTTCTAGAAAAGGAGCGTAGACGCACCGAGTTTGTCGCCGAAGAACTGGGCGAAGTGATCGTGCGAGGGGATGGCTGTGAAGCACGCACCCTGGAGGAGGTGGGGACCGGTAGAGCTGACATGCTGATCGCGGTGACCGGGGACGACGAAGATAATCTGGTGGCCTGTCAGGTAGCGAAACACAAGTTCAATGTTCGGCGCACGATTGCTCGCATCAAGGATCCGCGGCACAAGCTCTTATTCGAGAAATTAGGTATTGATACTACGGTTTCGAATACTGAGCTGATCCTGGCGCATATTGAGCGCGAACTCCCCGCTCACAGCCTGATCCCGTTGCTCAAATTGCGGGGAAGGGAGCTTGCACTGATAGAGGTTAGAATCCTGCCCGGCTCAACAACGGTGGGTAGGAGGCTGGGGGATTTCCGCTTGCCTGAGAAGAGCCTCGTCTCTCTGATTATAGGTAAGGATAAGAACCCACAGATTCCCTCCCCGGACACCATTCTGGAGGAGGGGGATCAGATAGTGGCGGTAACCAGATCGGGGGACGAGGACGCGCTACGGGTAGCGCTAACCGGGCTTGGGGATAGGGATTGGGGGGATTAACCCCTCTCCCCTGACCCAACGCCTTTTCAGCACTTGTTGGCAGGCTTCAAATATTTCCTTTACCTTTCCTGATCGCCGCGGAGTTCAGCTTCCTTTCGCGCCGCTGCTTCCCTGCCTTCTTCAATCGCCTCGTGTATGCTTTCTCTGACCTGGGTCACTGCGTCTTTCACCTTGGCCTTTAACGTGTCCCTCACATTCTTCTGCGAGAGGACATATACGGTAGCGGCCCCAATGATGCCCCCAAGGATAAAGCCAGCTTTGAAGAGGACCAAGCCGGTGAAGAACCCCGTTCCCTTGTTATTGTTTCCCACTTTTTCTCCCTCCTTTCTTACCCAGCGAAGCTATAACTTCGGCTGCTTTGCGCACGCCGGCCACCAGACCTTCTACCCTGGCAACCGACCCGATCACGCTCTTGGAGACCACCGATGAGGTACGACGCACGTCGAAGACAACCTCCTTGGAGGCATCTAAGATAGGGGTCACCTTGCGATAGACGATGATTAACAAGATGACGGAAATAGCAACCGCCCCGATTGCCAGAATGCCGAAGACGACTATAACCCAATCCCTTAACATGGCAATTTCCATCAGATGGCACCTCCTTCTCTCAATATCATGTGGTCAACTGCTACCACCACAAGGGTGGTAGCCTGTCCCTGCCATCTCTTATAATGACACCCCTTCTTTGAAAAAGCAAGTATTATTGTTTGAAAGGAGGGGGCGCATTCCTCCACCCGCACAAGGCTGGTGGCTTCCTGCGCCGAATTTGTGAATTCGGTGTTGTCAGTCTAAAAGTGGTGATCAAGAACCAGAAGGGGAGGTGTGGCAGTTTCCACTTTGAAGGTGGTGATTGCTAAAGCACCTCCACTACAGGCCTAAATAGATTTTTCTGAGGGATTCGTCGGCGAGCAGGTCCTGAGCGGTCCCCTCTCCCACCAGATGTCCCTTCGACATAACATAGTTTCTGCTGGCCAAATCAAAGGCAAAGCTGACATCCTGCTCCGTCATCAGGATGGTGCTTCCCTGCTCATAAATTTCCCTTATGCGGACAAACAAGTCCCCTTTCACCCTCGGAGCAAGCCCGGTGGAGGGTTCATCGATCAAAAAGAACCTGGGTTGGGACATCATTGCCCGGCCAATAGTAAGCATGAAGCGTTCCCCGCCGGACAGCGTCCCCGATATTTGTTTTTCCCGTTCTTTCAAACGAGGGAAGAGGTGATAAACCCTCTCCAGGTTCTCTTTTATCACCTTTTTATCCTTACAAATAAAGGCGCCGGCTCTTAAATTATCCAGAACCGTCATTTCCCGAAACGGCCTCCCCCTCTCCGGGCAGAGGATAAGCCCTCTCCTGGCTATCTCATGGGCGGGTAAGTTAATTATCTCCTCACCATCAAATTTCACGCTACCTTCAAGGGTTATCCTTCCCGCCACGGTCCCCTTCAGGGTGTCCTTTTCCCACTTCACCAGCCCGGCGATGGTCCGCAGAAGCGTGGTCTTGCCGGCGCCATTCGGCCCAACAAGACTGACGAACTCCCTCTTGCCTGCCGTCAAGCTCACTCCATTCAATACCATTGCCCGGTCATAGAGGACGGTTAGATCCTTTATCTCAAGATACAAGAGAGCTCACCTCCTTCCCGATGTAGGTTTCAATCACCTCCGGGTTCCTCACCACCTCGTCAGGGGCGCCCTCAGCGATTACCCGACCGAAGCTCAGCACGATTACCCGGTCTACGATCTTCATCAGATCGGCTAACTTGTGCTCCACAATAACCATGGCCGGACCCTCGCTGTGCAATCGCCCGAACCGACCCCCCCTATGCAGCCTCCTCAAAAACTTGCCCACGAGCTCGGTTTCAGCGGGGCTCAACCCACCAAATGGCTCATCGAGGAGAAGAAGTTCCGGCTCCGTGGCAATTGCCCTGGCCACCTCCAGGCGCTTCAGATCCCCATGGGATAACACCGAAGCGGGTTCGAGGGCAAGATCAGCGATGCCGCAGAATTCAAGGGCATCACGCGCCCTCAGCTCGACTGTTTTAACCCAGTCCCCCCTCCTCTTCGCCCTCGGGCAGAAGCAGGATACCATGACATTAGCGGCGACCGGCAGGTGGCGAAACGGCTTCACCACCTGGAATGTTGGCGCAATCCCCTTATTGACGATCTTGGCGATTGCCTGCCCGGTGATGTCCTCGCCCTTAAACCTCACCGTCCCCGAGGTAGGTTTGAGTATGCCGGTTATCAGCCGCATCAGCGTCGTCTTCCCGGCGCCATTCGGCCCGATCAAACCAACCATCTCATCCTGGCGACGCTTCGCTTCTCGCTTCGCCAGAGCGCTGGAATGGATGTACAGGCGCAAGGTTTGGCGGTGATGGCCTTGCATCGTAACTGGCCCAATGTAACCTACCCCCAGCCGCAGCCAGGCCAGTTGATTCTCCCCCGTCGGCATCTTGCGATCTCCCAGAACGATGACCTGATCCAGGGGTAGCAACCTCGCCAACTGCGC
>QLUN01000007.1 GCA_018725455.1 Chloroflexota bacterium | reverse complement strand
GTAGCCGCACCCTCGAAGAGGTTGGGCGCGAATTTGAGGTCACTCGCGAACGAATCCGCCAGATCGAGGCGAAGGCGCTGCGAAGGCTCCGCTCTCGGGAATTCTCCAAAAAGCTGAGGGATTTCAGGGAAGAGTGATCAACGGAGACGCTGAGGGTGCCCGGCACCACTCAAGATCGGCTCATTTAGGTAGATATCACCGTTCCTGATTTTTATATTGAAACCGCAATCCGGGTTGATGCAAACCCACGCTTTGTAGTACACCGCTGCCCCTTGCCCACCATAATCAGACAGGGGAACAAGATCACCCGCTTTACACTTCAGACACTTCGGAAAACCTGTTTGGTTCACGAATCCACCTCCACCATCATTCGTAGGTTCACGGTTCGCGGTTCAATCCCCATCGATCCCTAACCGTGAACGGTGAACCTTGGTACTTTGAACCTCAGTAGTTAGCGACTTCCACTATACACTATTATGTCACCGTTGGCAAGATGCTCGCGGGTGAGTCTATTCTAATTGAAGAATGAGCCTGAATGTTGACTTATAAGGCAATGGTATGCTATAATAAGATTAGATACTCGCGAGGTTTAGATTATAGGGAAAATTTTAGGAGATAGCCAGAGGGAAGGAAATGACTACGGAGAAAGAGAAGGTTCTTGAGTTAGCTATCGGCCAGATTGAGAAGCAATTTGGTAAGGGATCAATCATAAGACTGGGGGAATCCCAGAGCAGGGTAGCTGTGGAAGCCATATCCACTGGTTCGATATCCCTAGATTTAGCCCTCGGTATAGGAGGAATCCCCCGAGGGCGAGTGACTGAGATCTTCGGCAGTGAGGGAGCTGGCAAGTCAACCCTGGCTCAGCATATCATGGCTGAGGCCCAGAAGCGCGGCGGAATGGCAGCATATATCGATGTGGAGCATGCCCTGGATCCGCTGTATGCCACTGTCTGTGGTGTCAAAGTGGACGATCTCCTGCTCTCTCAGCCTGATACCGGAGAACAAGCATTGGAGATCACCGAGGCATTAGTCCGAAGCGGGGCATTGGATGTGGTAGTCATTGACAGCGTAGCTGCCCTGGTTCCTCGAGCGGAGATCGAGGGAGAGATGGGGGATACCCACGTGGGCCTCCAGGCCAGACTTATGTCTCAAGCGTTAAGGAAGCTGACCGCGTCCATAAGTCGATCACGGACCGCAGTGATATTCATCAATCAACTCCGGGAGAAAATTGGCATCATCTTTGGCAATCCCGAGGTAACCCCCGGCGGGAGAGCGCTTAAGTTCTATAGCTCAGTGAGAATAGATCTCCGACGGGGAGAGAATATAAAGCAAGGAGCGGAGATTATCGGCACCAGGGTCAAAGCCAAGGTGGTGAAGAACAAGGTTGCCCCTCCCTTCAGAACAGCCGAGTTTGACATAATGTTCAACGAAGGCATCAGCAAAGAGGGTGACCTCCTCGACCTGGGTGTAGCAAGAGGAATAATCAAGAAAAGCGGAGCCTTCTTCTCCTTTGAGGAGACCCGCCTGGGACAAGGGCGCGAGAATGCCAAGGAATATCTGCGGCAGCGCAAAGACCTGGCCGAAGAGATAGAGCGACGGATTAGATCCGGGGTATCCCCTGGGCCGGATTTTCCTTCTTCTTTCTCAGATGAAACTCCTTCCTCTCTCAATTAAGCGTGTGGCGCATAGCGTGTAGGGGGTAGGGAGGCTATACGCTACCTGCTACACACTACCCAAGGGTGCGAGCTCTCCTTCCCGTCTATCCTGGTGAGTAAGATCAGGGACAGGTCTGCTCTTCCTATCATGTCTGAGTTGCAGAATCTCAAGCGGGATGACCTGGTTCAGCGCGCCCTGGATAGGGCACTGCGGTATCTCAGTTACCGGCCAAGGAGTGAATCCGAGGTGAGGGCAAGACTCAATCGCTATGGTTATGAGGACGATGTCATCGCAAGAACCCTCGACCGACTACGAGGCTCAGGCTTAATTGATGATACCTCATTCGCGGCGTTCTGGAGGGAAAACCGGGCAAGTTTCAACCCCCGCAGCAGTCGTCTCGTGGCCCAGGAGTTACGACAAAAGGGGGTTAGTTCGGAGATAATCACTCAAGCCCTTGAAGCCCTGGATAATGAGGCCGAGGCATATCGGGCGGGATATAAGAAGGCGCATTCCCTGGAGAGAGCAGATTACTATGGATTCCGCACCAAACTGGGTGCTTTCCTACACCGCCGCGGGTTCGATTACGAGGTGATCCGGTTGGTGGTGGAGAGGCTATGGCGGGAGAAAGAGGGCGACTCTAGATCCGTAGTCGGGGTCGTCTCTGACCCCGACGGGGAGAGCGAAAATGTATGAAACGATCTGGATTATCATTATACTTGGTGTGGCGGTGGCGGGCTGGTTAGTGGGCTTCTTTTATCGAGGCATAGTGAGATCGAAAAAGGACCGACTCGCCGAAGAGAGGGCAGTCGAACTCGTCAAGGAAGCTGAGACCAGGCAAAAGGAGACGATCCTCGAAGCTAAGGAGGAGGCGGTCAGGATCAGATCGGAGGCCGAGGCAGAGAATCGTCAGCGTCGGTCTGAGATCGGTCGGCAGGAAAAGAAACTCTCTCAGAAGGCGGAAAACCTCGACCACAAGATCGAGTCCTGTGAGCGGCGCGAACGCGCTTTGGTCCAGAAGGAGAAGGAGATAGAAGCCGGGCTGAGCCGAGTGGAAAAGCTTAAGCAGGAGCAGAGAGAGCGTCTTGAGATTGTTGCCGGCATGTCCAGTGCCGAGGCCAGGTCTCAACTCCTCAATGCGGTTGAAAGCGAAACGCGCGATAATCTGGCACAACGCATGAGGCAAGTGGAGACCCAGATTAAAGCCGAGTCAGACGAAAAAGCCCGGACAATTATAGCTGAGGCCTTGCAGCGCTGCGCCAGCGAGGTTGCCACTGAGGCTACCGTCTCAGTAGTAGCCCTTCCCAGTGATGAGATGAAAGGCCGGCTTATCGGTCGGGAGGGACGCAACATAAGGGCGTTGGAGGCGGCTACCGGGGCTGACCTCATCGTTGATGATACCCCCGAGTCGGTGAGTCTCTCTTGCTTTGACCCAGTGCGGCGCGAGATTGCCAGGGTTGCGTTGGAAAAGCTCATTCGGGATGGTCGAATCCACCCCGGTCGCATCGAGGAAGTGGTAGAGAAGGCAAAGAAGGAGGTAGAGGCCGATATTCAGACTGAAGGGGAGCGGGTTGCATTTAAGGCGGGGGTTGTTGGGCTGCACCCGGAGATCATCAGCCTGCTGGGGCGTCTCAAGTATCGTTTTAGCTACGGGCAAAATATGATTAGCCACAGCCTGGAGGTCGCGCAACTGTCGGCGGCACTGGCCACGGAGATCGGAGCCAACGTGAGCATAGCTAGGACAGCCGGACTGCTGCATGATATTGGCAAGGCAGTGGACCATGATGGAGAAGGCCTACACGCCCTGCTGGGTGCCAATATCTTGAAGCGCCTGGGGGTTGGTCTCGAAATCGTTGGCGGGGTCGCCGGGCATCATGAGGAAGCGGATACCATCGACGTGTACGGATTCATCGTCTCTGCGGCTGATGCGATCAGCGGTGCGCGGCCGGGGGCCAGAATGGAGTCTGTGGAACACTATCTGAAGCGCATCGAGGCCCTGGAGAACATAGCAAGCAGCTTCCCGGGCGTAGAGAAGTCATTTGCCATTCAGGCGGGACGAGAGGTTCGTATCCTGGTAAAGCCCGATGAGATCGATGACCTGGCGTCGCTGAGACTGGCCCGAGACATCGCCAGAAAGGTCGAGGAGGGGTTGGAGTACCCCGGCCAGATAAAGGTCACCGTTATAAGGGAGACCCGGTCGGTAGAGTATGCGAAATAGGTGAGATCCATTGAAAGTACTTTTCATAGGCGACGTAATAGGCAAGCCCGGTCGAAAGGCAGCCAGTAAGTTAGTTCCTGACTTGAGGCAGCAGCACGGGATCGATCTGGTCATCGCCAATGGCGAGAACGCTGCTGGAGGTATCGGACTCACACCGGCTACCGCCGAGGAGCTCCTTGGGGCGGGGGTAAATGTTATCACCTCGGGAAACCATATCTGGAGACATAAGGAACTCATGCCCTATCTGGAGGGGCATCTTCCGATCTTGCGCCCCTTGAACTTCCCGCCAACGGTTCCCGGCAGAGGTCACCTGCTCATGAACGGCATCCTGGTGGTTAACTTGATGGGACGTGTTTTCCTGAGCGAGCTCGATTGTCCCTTTCGGGCCATTGACCGCCTGCTCGATGATATTCGGCCGAAGCCCCGGATTACGCTAGTTGATTTTCACGCCGAGGCGACCTCGGAGAAAAATGCCCTCGGTATATATCTTGATGGCCGAGTCAGCGCCGTGGTAGGCACTCATACCCATGTGGGCACTATCGACGCCAGGGTCTTGCCCAAGGGCACTGCCTTCGTCACCGATATAGGAATGGTCGGGCCCAAGGATTCAGTCATCGGGGACAATGCCGAGGCAGTTATTGAGAGGTTCTTGACCCAGATGCCATACCGGCTGTCGGTGGGGAAGGGGCCGGTGATCTTCAACTCGGTGTTGGTCGAAATAGAGGACAACGGCCGGGCGAAGGATATTACTCGCATAGATGTGGAGTTGACCGGGAAATGAGGGTCGGAGTTAGGCCTGGGACCGTATGATCAGGTTCGCTATTTGGTCGTCTTTGTGGTAATATAGGGTTGTGGTAATTACTCCGGTTCAAGGTTCAACGGCTAGCCCCAACCCCTGAATGGTGAACGCTGAACCGTGAACCCGAGGGCAGAGTGTCGCGAGAAGGACTGGGTATGTCACCTGAAATAACAAGAAGGGAGTGGTATTTGTGTCGCATGTATTTCCTCTCCGTCTCATCGGAGCAATCATCTTTGGCCTTGGTGGGTGGTGGCTGGGATCATTCATTGGTAAGCAAAGCCTCGCAATGGAAGGAGTATTATGGGTCGCCCTGTTCACCCTGTGTGGAGCCGTCATTGGATTTGCACTCGCCCCCTATCCCCAGCGTTGGCTGCGGGGGAAGATTAAACAGGTTCCCGGCCATACCTTTTTTGCGGCCACGGTCGGGCTGATAGTCGCTTCAGTCCTCTCATCCATTCTGGCTCTGCCCCTTTCCTTGCTCCCCGGCCTGTGGGGCAAGGTCTCACCGGTGATCGTCTTTCTGGTGTTGATCTATCTGATCATATCGGTAATGGTGCTTCGTAGCCGCGAGGTAGCCTTATTCCGTGGCACGATTTCCTCGGCAGCGCCGATAATGAGTGACGAGAGGGATGGCAATGTTATCCTGGATACCAATTCCATCATCGATGGTCGTATAGCCGATATTATTGGGACAGGCTTCGTGAACGGCACTTTGCTTATCCCTAAGTTCGTTCTCGACGAGCTACACTATATTGCCGACTCGCCCGATCCACTACGGCGAATCCGGGGACGCAGAGGTCTGGACATTCTAACCAGGCTGCAGCGGGAATCAGACATCCCCGTCCAGATATCAGACATGGATTTTAAAGGCATCCGCGAGGTGGACACCAAACTGGTGGAGTTAGCCAAGGTTCTGCGATGCCCCATCGTTACCAATGATGTCAATCTGAATCGAGTGGCCTCGCTGCAGGGAATCAGGGTGCTCAATGTCAATGAGCTGGCCAATGCCTTAAAGCCAGTGGTCCTGCCGGGCGAGGAAATGAGACTTCGCATCGTCCAGGAAGGTAAGGAACTGGGGCAAGGGGTCGGTTTCCTCGACGACGGCACCATGGTGGTAGTTGAAGGGGGACGTCGCTATCTGAACACCGAGATCAAGGTGGTGGTCAGCCGGGTGCTGCAAACCGGGGCCGGGAGGATGATCTTTGCTCATCCACAGAGTCCTCACATGTGAGAGGCCGCAGAATGAGGGATCTCCACGCTCGTAGTCGGGGTCGTCCCTGACCCCGACGCATGTGAGAGGCCGCGGAATGAGGGGCAGAGTTGGAGCGGTCATTGTAGCCGCGGGGCGAAGTCAACGAATGGGCGGGGTGGATAAGGTCTTTGCCCTGCTGGGGGGGAGAGCAGTGCTTGCGAGGGTACTGGACACTTTCCAGGAATGCTCCGTTATTGACGAAATAGTGCTTGTTTTGGGGGAGGAGAACCTGGAGCGTGGACGAGAGATGGCAAGCAGCCGTTGCTGGCCAAAGGTAACCTCGATTTGCCATGGGGGCAGGCGACGCCAGGACTCAGTCAAAGAGGGACTCAAGAGGCTGAGAGATTGTCAGTGGGCGGTGATCCACGATGGGGCAAGGCCATTAGTTGCCCCCGATCTTATTGAGAGAGGACTGGCCGAGGCCAGGGAGAGCGGCGCGGCGGTTGCCGCCGTGCCGGTCAAAGATACTATCAAGAGGGTCTCCCGGGACGGCGTCGTGTGCCAGACGCCGGAGAGAGATACCTTGTGGACTATCCAGACCCCGCAGGTCTTTCTCTTTGATCTGATATTTCAGGCCCACGAAGAGATAACCGAAGATGTCAGCGATGACGCCACGATGGTTGAAAGGTTGGGACGCGGGGTAAGAATCTACCGCGGATCATACGAGAATATCAAAGTGACCACCCCGGAGGACCTGGCACTGGCAGAGGTCATTCTGAGGAGGAAAGAGGTTCTGTAGGCGCATTCAGGCGTCAGTTACCTAGCTTTTATCCTCGATAAGTGGCATCCTGTCATTAGATACGATATTGCACATGGGTTGGCACATCTCGAAAGGATGCATCCGGATGGGACGGTAGAGAAGGTGACTCTTTTCTATGCGCGTTGGAATCGGCTACGATGCCCATAGACTGGTGGAAGGGCGGAGGCTGGTGTTGGGTGGGGTGGAGGTGCCCTTTGGTAAGGGTCTTCTTGGATGGAGCGATGCCGATGTGGCGATACATGCCATAATCGATGCCTTGCTCGGCGCTGCCGCTCTGGGAGACATCGGAACCTACTTCCCATCCGCCGATCTAGAGTTCTGTGGCATCTCGAGTTTGGTTTTGCTTCGCCAAACCAGGGAACTGCTTGTGGATCATGGCTGGCACATCGGCAATATCGATGTTACCATTGCTATCCAGGAGCCAGAGCTTGCGCCGTTTATCGATGGGATGAGAAGGCGAATTGCGGAGGTTTTGTCTGTAAGTGAAGATCAAATTGGAATCAAGGCGAAGACCGCCGACGGGCTGGGATTCGTGGGGAGGGGGGAGGGGATGGAGGCATACGCGGTGGCTTCGGTGGGCACCAATAAACGGGATGACTAAAGTCCGGTTGCAATTATGGGCCAATTATGATATATTAGTTGTAGATATTTTGATATATGAGGAGGGCTTAACGTGCGGACGTTGATAGATATAAAAGATGGCCTGATTGAGGATTTGCTAAAAGAAACTCAAGCCAGGACTAAGAAAGAGGCCATAACCACTGCCATAGAGGCCTACCTCAATTTGAAAAGACGGGAGAAGCTTATCTCGCTTGCCGGTAATTATGACTTCGGCTACACGCCGCAAGACCTGGAGAAAATGAGAGCGGATGAATAAGGTCATAGTTGATACCTCCGCCTGGATAGAGTATTTCCGTCCCCATGGTGATGCCGGGCTCAAGGAAGCAATCAAACCACTGATATCTGAGGTAAGGGTCCTTCTCCCGGGGATCACAAGAATGGAAATACTGCGGGGGGCAAGATCGAGGAAGGAATATGAGATGCTCGATGACCTGTTAAGAAGCTTAATCCATCTCCCGGTGACGGAGGATTTCTGGGGACGCCTGTCCCGCTTCTCATTTGACTTATTCCGAAAGGGAATCGTTGTTCCCTTAACGGATACCTATATTGCTCTGGTTGCCATAGAGAACAATGCTCACCTTCTGCACCGTGATAAGCACTTCGCCCTCATAGCTCAGGAAACGGGACTGGAGATATTGAAGGTCTAGCGTGGGACACCGAGATGAAAATCTATAATCCCATTTCAGGTCAAAAAGAGGAATTCGTCCCCGGTGGCGACGAGGTCAAGATGTACGTCTGCGGAGTGACGCCCTACGACTCCTGCCACATCGGCCATGCCATGAGCTATGTCATCTTCGATGTGGTGCACCGCTATCTCGAATTCCGCGGCTACAAGGTCAGACATGTACAGAACTTTACCGATATCGATGATAAGATCATCGCCCGGGCAAATGCGCTCGGCATCCCGGCTGAGGAGCTGTCTGAGAGGTTCATCGAGGAGTACTTTGAGGATATGGATGCCCTGAATATAAAGAGGGCCGATATTTATCCCAGAGCCACTGAGGAGGTACCGGACATCATCGGGATGGTGCAGGGACTGATTGAGAAAGGCCATGCCTATGAAGTCAGTGGCGATGTTTACTTTAGAGTCTGCAGCACCGATAGCTACGGGAAGCTCAGCCACCGCGATCTGGATGAAATGTCGGCTGGAGCGCGGGTAGAAGTGGACCAGGCTAAAGAATGCCCCCTTGATTTCGCGCTGTGGAAGGCGGCCAAACACGGCGAGCCGAGCTGGGAAAGTCCCTGGGGTGGGGGGAGGCCGGGGTGGCACATCGAGTGCAGCGTGATGTCGCTCAAGTATTTGGGTGACACCCTCGACATCCACGGGGGAGGGCAGGACCTGATATTTCCCCATCACGAAAACGAGATTGCTCAATCGGAGGCCTTCACCGGTAGCGTCCCCTTCGTCAAATACTGGATGCACAATGGGCTGTTACAGTTGGGGCAGGACAAGATGAGCAAGTCTCTGGGGAATCTTATCACCGTGAGAGAGCTACTTCAAAGATTCAGCGCCGATGCCTTCAGGCTTTTTGTGCTCAGCTCCTATTATCGCAGCCCCTTAACCTATTCCGATGAAGGGCTGGAAGCGATGGAAAGGGGGGTAGAGAGGCTGCGCCGAGCAGCAAGGGTCAGTGGGCAGTGGTCAGGGGTCAGGGATCAGGGGGCGGAGGGGCTGCCAACTGCCAACCGACCCCCGACAGCCGACTATCGCCAGAGGTTTGTTGAGGCCATGGATGACGATTTCAATACCGCCCAAGCAGTGGCGATTCTCTTCGATCTGGCGCGGGAGATAAACCGTGCCCGAGAGGAAGGCGCCACGATAACGGAGGCGCAGGGGACTTTGCGGGAACTGGCGGGGGTGCTGGGGCTGCTGATAGCGGAGGAAGACCGGAGATTCGCCGCCGAGCCGTTCGTCGAGCTCCTGGTGAATGTTCGCGCTGATCTTCGTGCCGCCAAGCAGTGGCATCTTGCCGACATGATCCGGGCCCGTCTGGGCCATCTGGGCGTAACCCTCGAAGATACGCCTATAGGTACCGTCTGGCAATATAAGCTAAGATAAGGGTTATGGGATAAGGGATAACCCCTAATCCCTACCCTTTTTTCATTTGCCCGAATGTTGGTGAGGATTATGTGGCAAGTGATCGGACAGACTAAACTCATCGATTCGCTAAGGCGCAGCCTGGCAGATGGGCGTCTCGCTCATGCCTATCTTTTCGTCGGGCCCCAGCATGTGGGGAAGATGACTCTGGCTATCACCCTTGCGCAGGCACTGAATTGCCTTGCTGAGGATAAGCCCTGCGGCGAGTGCCCGCCGTGCCGCCGTATAGCTTCGGGCAAATATTCCGATGTACAAGTGATCGGAAGGGCGGACAAACCGGTCGGCAGTCGGCAGTCGGCAGTCCGGGGGGCGGGGGACTATCGACTATTGACCATCGACTATCGACTATCGAAAGAGATCAGCATCGACCAGATCAGAGAAATGCAGCATAATGTCAGTCTGAAGCCCTACGAAGGAGACCAGCGGCTCATCATCATCGATGGCGCTGAGCATATGAGCGAAGAAGCGGCCAACTCGCTGCTCAAAACGCTTGAAGAGCCACCTCCCAGCACCACCTTCATACTGCTTGCGGCGGATGAGGGGTCACTCTTGCCAACCATCGTTTCCCGCTGTCAGCGGCTTAAGTTATCTCCACAGCCTGTGGGGCCCCTAACGCAAGCATTGATGGAGCGATGGGGAACGCCTTCCGAACGTGCCGACCTCCTGGCCAGGCTTTGCCATGGCTGCATCGGCTGGGCGATCCGGGCCATACATAATGAGGAGGCGTTAGCGAAACGTTCGGAGCATCTGGACAGCCTCATATCGTTGTCCAGGGGCGATGTCAGCGAGCGCTTCGCGGTCGCAGCGCAACTGGCAACGCAGTTCGGCAAGGACCGGGCATCGGTAGTGGAGCGGCTCGAGCTGTGGCTCACCTGGTGGCAAGACTTGCTCCTCGTGAAAAATGGCTGCGGCGAGTTCATCACCAATATCGATCGAAGAGAGGCACTGCAGGAAGCGGCGACACAATACAGTCTGAGTGCTATCGGCGGGATGCTTCAATCGATCCGAGAAACCACACAGCAACTGGAGCAAAACGCCAATCCGCGACTTGCTCTAGAGGTACTGATGTTGAATATTCCTCTTGAAAGAGAGGCAATCTATGCCTGAGGTAGTCGGCGTTCGTTTCCAGCAGGCCGGGACGGTTTATCACTTTGCCCCGGCAGGCGTCGACTTCGAGGTCGGTGATTGGGTAGTGGTGGACACCGCCCGCGGGGAGTCCCTGGGCAAGATAGTCACCGCTCCCAGGGAGGTCCCGCACAGCGAAGTTCAGGAGCCGTTGAAGTCGGTGGTGCGCAGAGTGGAGACCGGCGAGATAAGCAAGGCGGTAGAACTAAAGGCTTCGGAGAAGGAGACGGTGATCAAGTGTGCCGAACTCGTTGCCAGACATGACCTCCCCATGAAAGTCATCGCCGCGGAATACAATTTCGATGGCAACCGTCTGACGGTCTATTTCAGCGCCGAGAGCAAGGTGGACTTCCGTGCCCTGCTAAGAGAAATGGGCTCCCTCTTTAAGGCTCGGGTGGAACTGCGGCAGGTAGGGGCACGGGATGTAGCCAAACTACTCGGTGGCATCGGGAGGTGCGGTCGGCTACTGTGTTGCTGCACCTGCCTTTGCAAGTTCGATCCCATCTCGGTCAAGATGGCTCGCGATCAGGGCCTCTCACTTAACCCGGCCATGATATCGGGTGTCTGTGGGAAATTGCTCTGCTGCCTCAAGTACGAGCATGAGCAATATCTGGAGATAAGGGATAGGGGATAACCCCCAACCCTTAGAAATGGGTGAAAAAAATCTTAGCAACATCTTCCTGATCGGGTTCTCTTACAGCGGCAAATCACAGGTTGGTCGAGCGGTAGCGGAGCGACTCGGCTGGGACTTCACCGATACCGACGATGAGATCGTGGCCCAGGCCAAAAAGCCGATCCCGGAGATATTCGCTGAGGATGGCGAGGAGTATTTCCGGGAGCTGGAGCGTCAAGCCCTCGTAAATGTCTGCCCCGGAAAGGAGATGGTCGTTGCCACCGGCGGGGGCATAATCCTCGCCGCCGAAAATCGCGAGCTGATGAAAAAGTCCGGCGTGGTGGTCTGCCTCGAAGCTGCACCCGAGACTATCTACAGTCGCTTGCTCATCGATGATAAGAAAGGTGAAAGTAAAGTGGTTCGCCCCTTGCTTTTCGGGCCTGACCCCGAGAGACGCATTGCCCGGCTCAAGGAG
Source organism: Chloroflexota bacterium (assembly GCA_018725455.1). Lineage (GTDB taxonomy): Bacteria > Chloroflexota > Dehalococcoidia > SZUA-161 > SpSt-899 > BS503. The sequence goes on along the minus strand of QLUN01000007.1, from coordinate 3,969 downwards.
TTTCGTCAGCCTTACTATGCCGTGGCCGACTGGACAGTGCATACCGATTGCCTTACCCTGGAAGAGGTCGCCGCCGAGGTCATCCGCGGCTGGAATTATATCCGCAGGCAAGAGTCGAGAGTCGAGGGGCGGGGGACTGCAGACTCCCCTGTGGCAATGACGGCCACCGAAAGCTATCCTCCTATCCCGAACGAGACGGAACCAAAAAGGCAGTTCGGGAAATTTCAATGTCCAAATCCCAAGTTCCAAATAATATCAAAATCTCAATAATCAAACCAGCAGGCCGGGTTCCCACGCTCGGTAAGGGGAGATGGGGTATCTGCCTCTGCTGACAAACATCTATTTCGTCATTGGTCATTGAAATTTGTTTGGAAATTGGCGCTCGGAATTTGGGATTTCAATTCTTTTGCCATTTTGCGCAAGATTTTAGGGACTAATTTCTTGTTCTTGACAGTAGTTGATGGTTATGATACATTGAATCACCGGGCCGAAGTGGCGGAATGGCAGACGCGCTGCGTTCAGGGCGCAGTGTCCGTAAGGATATGAGGGTTCAAATCCCTCCTTCGGCACCAGCGATTCTTGCTCAAGGGCATCATTTCAATGCTTTCGTGGTCAATAGGCGCCTGTAGCTCAGTATGGATAGAGCGCAGCCCTGCGGAGGCTGAGGTCGCGGGTTCAAGTCCCGCCGGGCGTGCCAGAGGGGCGATTAGCTCAGTTGGCCAGAGCACTTGCTTTACACGCAAGGGGTCAGAGGTTCAAGTCCTCTATCGCCCACCATAGCAAATGCATGGATCCGCGAACACCGATTCACTTACCTTCACCCTGTAGGTGACACACCCAATCCTTACCCGTCGAAAGAGGTAGCGCTCTCCACTGGCAGCACGAACAATGATGCAAACCCCTCCCTCTTCCGTCTAGTCGACTTAACTGACGGTGCTGGTTGGCCTACGGATCGGCCAGGCAACCCGCTTGTAACTTTGACCTGGCCTATCCGTAGGCCCTCATCTGGGCCTGGGCGTTCCTCTTGCCGTAAGCAACGGGATAGTTAGCTAGCCTTACCAATACGAAAAACCTTGGTGCCGCAAGCGGGACAAAGCCCTCGAGTTGCCGGACGCCCATTCTTGAAGGTAATAGCTTGGGGGTCCTTAATCTCCACCTTAGCTCTGCACTTTACGCAATAGGCCTGCATATCTTCCTCCTTATCGTGGATTTTAACTGCATACTAACACATAGATAGCGATCAGTCAATAGGGCGACTTGCCAAGAGCCGGTAGATGAATTAGAATATAGTCAGCGTAATATTAACTAGCTATAGCGTGCCCCTGTAGCTCAGAGGATAGAGCAGCGGTTTCCTAAACCGCGTGTCGGGCGTTCGAGTCGCCCCAGGGGTAGAAGAGTTGGATCAAATGTTGTATAATATAGAGGTTAAGTAGGGGTGTAGCTCAGTCTGGAAGAGCGGCGGTCTCCAAAACCGCAGGTCGCGGGTTCGAGTCCTGCCACCCCTGCCAGTCATGCCGAGGTGGTGGAATCGGTAGACACGCCATCTTGAGGGGGTGGTGGGCGAAAGCCCGTAGGAGTTCAAATCTCCTCCTCGGCACCATGCGGAAGTAGCTCAGTGGTAGAGCGCCTCCCTCCCAAGGAGGAGATCGCGAGTTCGAATCTCGTCTTCCGCTCCAATGAAAGGAGTTCCTGATATGAGGGGCGACGTGGCCAAGTGGTTAAGGCGGGGGTCTGCAAAACCCCTATTCGGCGGTTCGAATCCGCCCGTCGCCTCCACTCTATCTCAGTGGGAGTAACCCCCCTTTTGATAGACTTGCGGCATGGGAATTTCAATCTTGTAGCCGCACCCTTTATGGGTGCGCCCGGGCATGGCGATAGATCCTTCGCAGGCATAAAGCCTGCTATCATCGACCTGATATGAACAGCCTGGACAGTGGAGAACTCCTTGAAAGATACGACCGGGAAGGGATGAAGGCGGTCCTCGACCGCTTTCCGGACCAGTGTCGGGACGCAGTCGAAATCGGGGAACGATTCGAGAGCCCGGCGATAGAGAAGCTCGACAAGATCATCGTTTGCGGGATGGGTGGCTCGGCAATGGCTGGAGAGATGGCGCGGCGCTTTTCGCGGATTCCTCTCTTTGTCAACCGGAATTACTCTTTGCCTGGATTTGCCGACAGGCACACTTTGCTGGTGGCGATCAGCTACTCCGGGAATACGGAGGAGACCCTCTCGGCTCTCGATCAAGGGGTCGAGAGGGCTATCCCTGCACTCTGCATCTCAAGCGGAGGAAGAATGGAGGAAATCGCCAGAACTCATCGAATCCCGTTTTTGAAGATTCCCTCAGGTTACCAACCTCGGGCGGCGATCGGATATCTTTCCATCCCATTGCTTGAGGTGATGTCCAGAATCGGAGCCCTAAAGGTTCCCTGGGAAGGCGTGATGCAAGGGCTTCGGGCGATAGAGACTCAATGCACCTGCGCCGTTCCAACCGCAGAGAATCCGGCGAAGAAGCTGGCTCGCACCCTGTTCGGCAGCGTTCCTCTAGTCTACGGGACCACGGACAACACCGATCTCGTTGCGATGCGATGGAAGACCCAGATAAACGAGAACGCCAAGCAAGCGGCATTCTGGAACGTCATCCCGGAGTTGAACCATAACGAGATACTCGCTCTAGTAGGGGTGGAACTACTGGCAAACCAGCTCGTTGTTTTCCTTCGGAACGATTATGACCTGCCTGGGAACCTTGACCGCATCAGGATCATGAAGGGTCTGTTCAGCAAGAAGCTCCGCTTCACCGAGGTTGTGGCGGCGGGTGCGAGTGAGATCGCCCAGGTCTTCTCTCAGATTTACCTCGGTGACTACGTAAGCTTCTATCTCGCCCTCTTAAACGGGGTCGATCCGACCCCTGTTTCTTTGATCGAAGAGTTGAAAAAAGAACTGAAGGCCGGAGAAATGGCGGGGGGAGGAGAGAAAGATGCCTTTTAAAGGTGGAGAAGAGCTCAGGAGAGTCTATCAGAGAGCTAAGAAAGACGGCTATGCCTTCGTCGCCAGTAATATCGCCGAGCCGAACACCCTGATCGGGTTACTGGAAGGCTCCCAGGAGAAGAGATCCGATCTGGTCTTACAGATCAGTTTCTCTGCAGCGATGTTCGCCGGTGGCGGCCAGGCAATCCCCGGCCTGCGAGTCCTTTCCTATTACATCAAGGAGTTGGCAAGGAATTATCAGATCGGGGGCTTTCTCAATCTCGACCATATGACCAAAGCCCATATGGATTTTGTTCAGGCTGCAATCGAGGAGGATATTCCCTCCTCGATCATGATCGATGCTTCAAAGGAGCCCTTCGAGGAAAACGTGCGGATCAGCCGCGAGGTGGTTGAGATGGCCCACCATAGAGGAATCCTGGTCGAAGCGGAGTTGGGATTGATCAAGGGCGTCGAAGACGAGATTGTGAGCGATGAGGCCTTCTACACTGCCCCCGATGAGGCAGTGGAATTTATCCGCAGGACGGGGGCAGATCTCCTGGCCATCTCCATCGGGACGCAACACGGGGTCTCCAGAGGGAAGGATATCAAGCTGCGGTTGGACATCGCCGCCCAGGTGAACGAGGCACTCAAGGAGCAGCGCTTTGAGATCCCCTTAGTGCTGCACGGCACCTCGGGGCTCCTGCCAGAGCAGGTCCGCCGCGTGATTGAATATGGGGTCTGCAAGCTGAACAAGGATACCCACTATCAATACGAGTTCGCCCGCACGGCCCATGACTTCTATCTGGGGCACTCCCAGGGGATCGTTCCGCCAAAGGGCACCGAGATAAGCACCGAGGATATCTTCGGCATCGAGGGTTGGTCCCCGGTGAAGAATGCCTTCGATCCCAGGATTGTCTCGCAGAGGATCAGGGAACGGATCAAGGCCACGGTGATCGAGCTGATCGACCAGGCGGGAAGCGGAGGCAAGAGTCTCTATATCTAGCG
>QLUN01000069.1 GCA_018725455.1 Chloroflexota bacterium | reverse complement strand
AGAATAACTGCCACCGGAACCCCAGGTCCGATCAACCAGACCAGAACAGCAACACCGGCATCCTTGAGGGCATTGGTAGCCCAGGCAATGTTCACCCCATGGCGCGGCAGGACCACCAGCACCATAGCGCCAACAATCACCACGATGCCAGCCCACTGGACAACCTGGTTCAAGATGCGGGACGCTCTGCTCCAATCCTCCCCTGCCGGCGTGATTCTGGTGATCAGCGCCGTTATCCATCTCGGCGCCCATCGCCGTAAGGCCCCATAGACCAGGGCCGCTACGACGATGGGTACTGCGATCCAGATGCCCTGTGCCAGAAACCAATCCCAGTCCAGATTCATGTTCATCTCAACTCAACACTCATTTAGTGGGTAGGGGGGGGCTTTAGCCCCCCTTGCCAGTCAGTTATGACCATTTCACGTATCAACTTCTCCCCCCTCATCATCCCAAGGATGATTTGGTGCTTTTTGAGGGCGAATAAATTCGCCCCTACCCCCTTGTGTCCAGCAACAAATGCGGAACGTGCTCAGTTTCATTTACCCATCACCCATCACCCATTATCGAGACTTGGCGTCGAGATACCATTGCAGTATGACGGCGGCGGCAGCGGCATCCCTTCTCTTTTTCATCTGGCAGCGATCTCTCCCGGCATCTTTGAGTAATCCTTCAGCGATGACTGTGGAGAGTGTTTCATCCCACATCTTTATCGGCACATCAGTCAGCTCAGAGAGTTCCTCCGCAAACGCCTCGACCTTGGCTGCTTGCTTCCCGATGCTGCTGTCCATCGAGCGAGGCAGCCCCACGACGACACAGCCCACCTCATTCTCCTTTACCATATCGAGTATGGACCTAAGATCAGCGCCGTCGCCTTTTCTTTCGATAACCGTTAGCGTACTTGCCAGAATCCCCATCGGGTCGCTCATGGCCACGCCGATTCGCTTGTCGCCTACATCGAGGCCGAGAATGCGCATACCTCACCCTCAACGAATTCTGATACTGTGCCGGTAAAGAGTAACCAATTTGCCCTGGAAAAACTCCCTGTCGTAGTTAAGAAGGAAATTCTCTACGATGGCGATTTCCTCTTCTGATTTGAGATTGCCATGGCGGACATGAATGATTCCCTTCGTTTTCTCCGTTGGAAAACGGAGAGGATTAGTGAAATGGTAATCTCTGGTGATAAGAACTGACTGCTCTCGCAACATGAAGGCATAAATATCCTCATCTAACATTCCTCTATCCGCTAGTTCAGACATAGAGATAACGGCATGTCCTCCAGTTCGCAATCTGTCTACAAGCTCATAACTAACATTCTCATCTACCACGATTTTCATTTATAAAGCCACCTTCTCAGTGGACAGGTAGGCTGCATATTCAATACAGGCCAAGATATCCTCGTGCTCAAGCCGGGGAAAGTTCTTCAATACCGTGTCATAATCGTCACCAGCTGCCAGGTGACTGAGGACCACATGCACGGGAATACGGGTACCCTTGATACAGGGTTCCCCACCGCAAACATTTGGATCGGAAGCAATCCTCTGATTCATTGTATGCCCCCTCGAATTTCTTTAACCAGGTAGATGCTCATCATGCTACCCCTTCGCGATCAACTTGGGAACCAACCTCAAAGCCTCATCTATTTTACTCTTATCTTTGCCGCCGGCCTGGCCGATGTCAGCCTTACCACCACCACCTCCCCCGGTCACCTGGGCTACCTGTTTCACGATATCTCCGGCATGGATTCCCCTGGCTACCAGATCAGGGGTAACCATCGCCAAAAACCGGGGATTTCCCTCCAGAACCACCCCTAAGACAATCACGGCGCTGCCGAGCTTATCCTTGAGCCAGTCCCCCATCTGGCGCAGCAGCTCCATGTTTGAGGCGGAGACCCTCGCTGCCAGGACATTAACGCCGTCTACCTGCCTGACCTCACGAAGAAGGGATTCCGCCGTCCCGCGCAGAAGCCGGCTCTCTAACCCCCTGGCTCGCTTGCGCTCGGCGTCAAAGTCGGCGATAAGCATCGCCAGCCTCTCCCCAACTTCTGAGGGACTTGTCTCGAGCTGTCCTGCGACCGCTTCCAGCGCAGCCAGACGCTCCCCGATGAGGGCTTCTACCCCCCTCCCCGTCACCCCCTCGATGCGCCTCATCCCCGAACCTATGCTCCTCTCACTGGTGATATGGAAGAATCCAATCTCTCCGGTGCTTCGCACATGAGTGCCGCCGCAAAGCTCGGCACTTATCCTCGCCGAAGAATCCGATCCTTTGATCTCCAGCATCCGAACCTCGTCCCCGTATTTTTCCCCAAAGAAGGCCAGTGCACCTTCGGCCATCGCCTGGCTATAATCTGCGACCCGGCTGGAGACAGGGAGATTCCGCCGGATGTTCTCATTTACCACGCGCTGGACCGCACTCAACTCCTCTTTGCTCAGGGCGATAAGATGAGTGAAATCGAATCTGAAATGATCCGGGGCGACCAGGGAACCCGCCTGGCGAACCTGATCCCCCAGCACATGGCGCAGCGCCGCCTGCAGGAGGTGGGTGGCGGTATGGTTGCGCGCGATATCGAGGCGACGCTCAAAATCGACCTTCGCCATGACTTCCTCACCAACGCTAACCCTTCCTTCATCTACCCTGCCCAGATGGACCACCAGGTCGTCGGCTTGCCTTACGGCGTTGATAATTATGACCCTGCCTTGTGGCCCTTTGATCTCGCCAATGTCACCTACCTGCCCCCCCATCTCACCATAGAAGGGGGTTTCATACAGCGTTACCTCCACCTCTTGCCACTGAGAGGCAGTGAGCACTTGCTGCCCACTCACCAGGAGCACCGCGATCTTCGACGCATGACTTAGCTTATCATAACCCACAAACCGAACCGGTGGGTAGCGCACTACGATTGCTGATTCTTCACTTTGGCCTCTATCGAATTTCTGAGCTGCCCGCGCCCTCTCTCGCTGGCGCTCCATTTCTCGCCCAAAGCCTTCCAGGTCCATCGATAGGCCATGCTCAGCAGCAATTTCGAAGGTAATCTCCTTGGGGAACCCGTAAGTATCGTAAAGCCGGAAAGCCTGCTCGCCAGGAACTATCGCCAGACCATTTGCTTTAGTTTGGGCCATGATTTCGTCCAGCAATCTCATCCCGGTATTCAATGTCTGATCGAACTTGCTTTCCTCCAGGTCAATCGTATTGATGATGTAGTCCCTGCTGGTGGCAAGTTCGGGGTAAAGCCATCCCATTTGCTCGATAACCACCTTTGCTATCTCGCTAAGGAAAGGCTCATCGAATCCCAGCTTCTTGCCGAAGAGGACCGCCCGCCGCAGTATCCGCCGCAACACATAGCCCCGGCCCTCGTTGGAGGGGACTACGCCATCGGCGATTAGAAAGGCAATCGCCCGCCCATGCTCGGCAACGACTCTCATCGCCCTCTCGTTAGCTTCCTCTCCCCTCGTAGGAGAGGGTTGGGGTGAGGGGGAAATGCGATCCATGATGGGCTTAAACAGATCGGTTTCGTAAACAGACTTCTTGCCCTGCATTATGGCTGCGGTGCGCTCCAGCCCCATGCCGGTATCGATGTTCGGCCTGGGCAGTGGGGTGCGATTCCCTCTCTCATCCTGGTAGTACTGAGTGAAGACCAGATTCCAGATCTCGGAAAAGCGGCCGCAGTTACAGGTAGGGCCGCAGCCCGGCTCGCCGCAACCAATACCGAAGTCATAGAGAATTTCGCTGCACGGCCCGCACGGGCCGCTGTCTCCAGGAGGTCCCCAGAAGTTATCCTCTTCACCACAGCGAACAATCCGCTCTCTAGATATGCCTATGTCGAGCCAGTGGTCGAAAGCCTCATCGTCGTCAAGGAAGATGGTTATCCAGAGGCGCTCCTCTGGCAAGTGCAAACGTTCGGTCACGAATTCCCACGCCCAGGCGATGGCCTCCTTCTTGAAATAGTCGCCCACGCTGAAATTGCCCAGCATCTCGAAGAAAGTCAGGTGACTGGCGTCCCCGACCGAATCAATGTCAGTGGTACGGAAGCACTTCTGGCACGACACCAGGCGAGGGCTGGGTGGAGTGGCCTCCCCCATAAAATAGGGCTTAATTTGCACCACGCCCGCACTGGTCAGCAGCAGTGTCGGGTCACCATGTGGCACCAGGGAGGAACTGGGCAGCACCGTATGTCCCTTTTCTGCAAAGAATCTTAAGAAAGCCTCTCGGATCTCGTTGCTGTTCATAGTTTTCATAGGGACAAGCCCTGTATTGATTTTAGACCAGGACAGGAGGCATGTCAACAAAGCCAGCGGAAAAGCGGGAGGGTCCAATCAGCCAGGCAGGGGGGTGCGGGACACAAGCAGACCAAATTGGCTACTTCTTCAGGCTACCGATAAAATCGTCCAGAGACATCGCTGACAGCGTCATGGTTTGAAGCGTTCCTCTGGCACCCAGTTCCATTGCGACCTTGGCAATAGCTTCATTACTGGGGGCCTCCAGGATATTGATGAAGTCATACTGACCCAGCAGGGCATACTGGCACAGTATCTTGACCCCCATGCTTTCTACTTCCTTATTGACCTCCTTGACCCTCTCTGGCTTATCTTTGAGGGTTTTCCGCCCCTCATCGGTGAGGATGGAGAACATAACATAGACAGGCATTCGTTACCTCCTTGCTGTCGATATTTTTCCGCTTCCGGCAACCCGCGTTCCCCCTGCCTTGAGCATCTATTATACCTCACCGCTGTCTAGTCTATCCAGATCACGAATTAAATCATATAAAGAGTAACCGAAATTAGTTAGAATGTAGCCGTAAGGAGGTAGAAGTGGATAGGCTGATGGAGCTAGGGGAACTAGAGGTATCAGGCGAGGTAGCGTTGAAACTGAAGAGAATGAGCTCGGCTACCATCGACAGGAAGCTAAAGCACCAGAGGGAAGTGTTCCACCTTTTGAGATCAAAAGGAGGTCCGAATCCAGGCTCACAACTTGAGCAGAAGATACCTCTAAGACTCACTGAGTGGGATACCTCAATGGTTGGCTATGGGGAAGCCGATATCGTTGTCCATTGTGGCGCTTCTACCCTGGGGGAAAATGATTTGACGCGGTCCCCTTTTTGGAAAAACTTACCTATTACCCCCCAGGAAGTCATCCCTTGATAACAATATATCACCCCCCGCCAGGATGTCAAGTGGCTGAAGGGTTAAAGGTGAAGCTCTTGGATCCGGACTGACGGATTAAGGAAACCTGGACGTAACTACACAGCCCCGTTCGCCCTGAGCCTGTCGAAGGGCTGTGCATGGTTCGACAAGCTCACCACGAACGCATGACGGGTGAGTAGTTACACCTGGACATCGCTTGCTTTTCCAGTTAGAATACTGTATAATGATGACAGTATACCACAATTGAATAGTTCAACAGAGGTGCCCGAGCGCGAGCAAGGGCTAAAAGGGAGAGCAAGTCCGGTGCAAATCCGGCGCG
>QLUN01000068.1 GCA_018725455.1 Chloroflexota bacterium | reverse complement strand
AGCGTAGCTTATACTTCAGCGGGCATTGTTCATAGGTGCTTAGCTGTGAATGAGAGTAGATAGGCATATACACCCTCCAACGCTCCAGGGTCTTCTGGCTCTACCTTGTGGAAGTTTTCCTAATCCAAGTTTACCATAAATCGTTTACCTGGACAGGATCCGCCAGTGTCTCAGCTTTGGTGGTTGACCGAGATCAAGAATTCGTGAAGCTGAGGCGTTGATGTAGTACCCATACCGAGATAGCCTCCGGCGAATCGGATGGGGAAATAGGATTTTGTCTAATGAAATGATAAACTTAGGCTAGAATAGTTGATCGAATTCGCCTTTGGATTCGATCTGGTCCAGTTCCTGGATCATTTTTCATTATCCTTTGTTACTCCAGTATCACATTGCGAATGATGCGCCCGATTTCCTGAGACGATATTCCTCCCTGTGGTGATTCAGACGTGACGATCAATGTGCCATTCTCTCCTCCGTCATCTTCGTGTGGGACAATATCATGTTTCTTGTACCATGCGAGTTTTTCTTCCCAACGCTTACGATAGTTTGGTACATGGAGCATACCGCAGTGTTCCCAGTAGAAATTCCTGCCAGACTCCATATCCTCAATTGTAAAGTCCGGATACTTTGTGACAGCTTCAATTGTCAGAGGACGTTCGTAGGCATATTCGACATCCAAGTCGGAAAGACGATCCGCGATGATTACTTCAGACTTGGAGCGGACCATCTCACCCCGTGAGGTCCGGTGGATCAGATATTCCTCGAAGAAACGCCCATCGATGGCAATCGGAGATGGGGCCTTAAAAAGATTCGTCAGTCTTCGGGCGATTTCTGAGCGGTCATCCGATGAGTATTTCCGAAGATCGCTGCGTGCGCCCTGATGAAGAATAACCACTCGGTTCCTTTGCCGCGTCAGGGCCGTATAGAGCAGTTCTCTTGAGAGCAAGCGGCAGGGGTTCGGCAGCACCAGGATGACAGTTCCGAATTCACTCCCTTGAGACTTATGTACCGTGAGCGCATAGGCGAGTTCGAGGACCGGATTGGCTTCCTCGCCAAAGTCTCGACTGGTAAAGTCATATTTGAAATGTGGCTGCGAGGAGAATTCCACCTCCAGCTTCCAGCGAAAGTCGAGTCCTTTCTTGCGGTCTTGATTCCTCCAGAAATAGCCGATGGCCATGCCGATTTCGCCGTTGGCGATGTACGGACTATCTTTAGGCGGGTAGACCTTACGATGCTGGTTCCACGGTAAATTGGGATCGGTATTTACCAGATTGATAACCTTGTCGCCGTAAACGATCTCCTCCGGTCCCATCGGCTTTGGATACTTGCTGCGCCAACGTTCCTTGCGGGATGCGTCGATCAACTTTTGCCGGAACTGTTTGTGTATCTGGCGGTTGATGTCAGGAACACCGTGCGACCCCGTGCGAACGGGAGATAATATTTGCCAACTCTCGGATTGCTCTGCTGCTCCAAAATTGAAGAACCGCATTCCATTCCAGTCCTTGCCGCCCAAGGACTCATCGAACTTGAAAATGTCATAGGGGCTACTAAGCTCCAACTCGTCGACAAGAACAGCAATTAGCTGTTCCCGGAGATCATCTGCGGAGTCCCACTGCACAAAACGAACGTGTTTGCTTTTTCCAGTTCTGACAACCTTGTCGAAAATATCGTCCTCACCGGGTGCGATGGGGGAACCGCTGAACCACTCGGCGAAGTGCAAGTCCTCGCGTTCCTCGCCTGCTTGTCGTCGCCGTATTGTGAGTTCAGCGTATCCTGATCCCACCCTGGGAAACTTCTCGGTTACGCCCTCGGGCGAGAGGTGCTTGACAACATCGACGAAAGGACGGCCTGCCCCGATTGGCGGCAACTGTCGGGGATCACCGATTAGGATCAAGCGAAGCACGCCCTTGAGAGCTTGGATCAGTGCTGCCAACATGTCCTCCGTCATCATGGACGCTTCGTCGATAACGACCGTCTGAGTTCCAGCCTCGGCGGCCTTGTCAGAGAGTTTGTAACGCCCAGTCGACGCATCGTAGCGATGCGGACTGAGGAACTGCGCCACAGTGAAACCCCTCAAATTCAAGTCGCTGGTCGATTGCTCCATTCGGACTCGTGCCTTGCCGGTCGGAGCGAGGAGCAAAATGCCACCTTGCGCAATTTGCGGTTGGGAACATAGAACTGACAAAAGAGTGGTCTTGCCCGTCCCAGCGGGCCCAATGAGAACACTTACGCGGGACTCGGCAAGCTCCTTGAGAGCGGCCGTCTTCTCTTCGCGTGCCTTTTCCTCCAGTTCGTCAAAACTGCCGGTTCCATGGAGATCGAGATGTTTATCAAGGAGTGCCCGCCAGTTTGCATCAACTGTCAAACGTTTTCCCTTGACTCGCTTTTCAATCGCCCTGCGAATAATCTCTCCCATTTCTGCTAGGCGACCAAGCTGAAGCGCCGGATTCCCGTCTGCCAGAGGCGTTTCGATGATGGCATCTTCAAACACATCTTTAGCGACCTCAATCAGATCTCCGTCTACGTCGCATCCTGGCTTGATATCGAGATTTCGAATGGCAAGCACGACTTGATCTTGAGGCATCAGCGTATTGCCCGAATTGGTTGAATCCTCCAGTACCTTGACCGTGAGAGAGCGGACACGACGGGCATCGGTTCCGGCGTCCAATGCTGTTGGCTCAGGAAGCGGGTGTTCCTTTCGAACCGCTTCATCAGGAAAAACACCACGGTCAACTGTCCACACGCTTATCGGATTAGCGGTTAAGCGGGTCGTTTCATAAAGCAAGTAGGGATTGGCAAGAATAGCCTGGTCCGAGCAATCGATATTCGCCGCTTTCCTTTCTTCTTGAACGTAGATTACCGTTGCCTGATCATGACTAATTTCGAATCGACTTATCAGTTTCAGAAGATCCCGGCGCTCGGCTGGAAGGCGTTCCCATTTGGCCTGAATAGTCGTCCCGATTCCTTGTGCAAGATCGCTCGGGAGGTTTTTCTTTGGCTCACGGAGAACCTGATCAACCAGGGGCCATGGGTCAGCGTTTTCTCCGACCTTCTCCAATACCGACCGGGCTACAAATGTGCCAAGATCGATGCCGAATGCACAAAGCGCGGCCCCAAGACCAGGACACGGCCCCCGGGCTTTCCACAGCTCACTGACTCGGTGATCAATCCAGATCAGGCATCGATCCCATGGACCTGACAAAACTCCCCGTGCTTTCCGGAGGGATTCCGCGCACGACAAAAGACTCGCAATGGCGGCGTCATGGGTCACGAGCTGAGAGGCGTGCGAGAACTCAAGGAGCCGATCGTCCGGAGAGAATGCGGTAATAGATGTCGGATCGAAATCCGGATCATCGGTCGCCATTTCCATGGCTGCGTGGTAAGGTAGAAGAAAACCGTCCTTGAAGTCCGGGCGAATAGAATGCTGTACCATTCGCTCCCACAGCACAGATCGGAGTTTTCCTTTAAGATTCTTGGTAGTGTACTCGTACTCAACAGATGGCGATACATGAAGCACCCGGCCAACACCAACTAGAATGCGCCTTGCACCAGTATCCTCCACGAAGGGCACCTGCTTGGCATAGAAGAAGCACAGAGATTGTTCCGGTTTGAGATGGTTGCAGAAGCAGTCGAGCAGCGCCTTCTGATTGTCCCGATCTTGTATCCATTGTGTGTTAAACCCCAGATCGGGTTCTCGTTCCGCCTGCACATCCAGACCATACTCCTCACCAAGTTCTTTCATGGCTTCACGGAGCATCCATGCAAACGGTAATGTGGGAGCAGAATAGGCGGGATGTCGCAATGGTGTCGGCGCGAAATGCCCGTGACTCCCTTCTGATGTGTGTTTGTAAGGGTGGTTAGCGATGCGTGTATAGTCGAACGGAGCCATGAATGCGACTCGTTCCGCCACACAGCAGGGCCACTTTTCTTGAGGCAGATTCGCCAGGGACTGCCCAGCCACCGCTTCCTCCGCAGCATCATCCCGCTCTTGCCCAATGCGTTTGAGCTTAAGGCACGATCCATTGAGGTGAGGATGAGCGCAGACTTTTCCGTTCCACCCCGTGTCGTGCCACGGTACCCGAATCGAGATGTGTTTCAGGGCATAGGCCATGATTATCCTCCTTAGCTGAAGAATACATGAGCGCCGATCACATCGTCAGCCCACAGCCGGGTTTCGGACATGGCAGAACTGGCCGGGAACATGGAAGTGAACGCTCTTCTGCATGGACAACACGCGTCTTCATTCCTGAGCCTCAATGATCGTTTTTATGTCCCGAAAGTGGATATCGACGAACCGGACGCTTGTGTCCAGATCTCCGAGTTGCAGAGAGACTTTGGCGTCTTCCGAATTCATCAACGCGTTTTTCAAAGATTCCATAGCTCTCTTGTCATGCTTCACAAATTCATTGTACATAGCTGCGCATAGGGGACACATGGCCAGAAATTGCGCCTCATATTCCTTGGCGAAATCATCTCTGGAAAACGCCTCCACCGCCTCAAAATAGTATTCCCCATCGCGTTTCTTAAACGGCATCTCCTTCTCGCAGATCTGGCAAATCATCTGATCCTTATTGTTCGTGTACTGATTTCTGAGCCACACACGAGTATATTCTGTTGCTTGAGTTACCCTAACACTCCGTGTTCGTGGCTCATACATCTTTTCAGGCGCTTCGGCCAATTGTTCCGCAAACCGCTCCCGTCGTCGTTTAGGGTCAGCAGAGCTACTTTGAGGGAATTCCGGCTGCCCTCCATCCTGTTTTTGAAGCAGCGTTTCTATCTTTTTTCGAATGTCTGGCGGTTGTTTCTCTAATTCTTGTGCAAATTTGATTGTATCTTGCGATATGCCGGCTTCTTCTGCAAGTTTAGCGACAACGTCTTTTTTCATGCCTAACTGGTTAGCGAGCCTTTCATCACGCTCGAAAGATTGAGGGAGATCGTCGAGTTTGAGTTCACCGGGCTTATGAAAGTTGCCTTGTTTATCTGGAAGCCAAGTGGTATCTAGCACCTGAATCCGTGAAGAATGGACAATTTACCGGCCCATCGCTCCCAAATACACCATATCATACGGAAAAAAGTTGTCAGGTGCCCTCATCGCTCATTTTGAGGGGTCTCTCCCTCTATATGGCAGCGATTTATCGACAACACTCACTAATGGATGTCGGAAAACGGAGAAAATGAGGCCGCAATCCATTCCCCGCCTTCGCGAGGACAAGTCTATCCCCCATTCCCCTCACTTAGCAGCGATACCTCCCCTTAGAGATCGCCAACTCTCCCTTCTTTTGGTCGATACAGACCTACCATTATTGCCACCAATCAGGTCGGCGCAAATTGATAGTATACCCGCTGCTAGGTGTCAAACCAGGGGCAGTGCCTCCCGAACGAGAGTCGGAGGCACCGAGCATGTCTCACCAAATCGAGGCGGCCAACTAGGTGCGGATGCACAATGCCGAGTACGGACGCTATTATCGCACCAAGTATGACCAGAGTACCAAGCACAAACACAAGCGGGCGTTGGTGCTGACTGCCCGTAAGCTTGTGC
>QLUN01000067.1 GCA_018725455.1 Chloroflexota bacterium | reverse complement strand
TGGGCGTAACCCAGCATACCTGCGGTACTGAAAATGTCGTCGCCCTAACCAACCTCTCCCTGCTCACCGGCAACCTGGGTAAACCACATGCCGGCATGTACCCGCTGCGCGGCCAAAACAACGTGCAGGGCGCCTGCGATATGGGTTGCCTGCCCAACGTCCTGACCGGTTACCAGCCAGTACACAGCGACAGAGACACGGGTACCTACTGGCGGCGACTCACAAAAGCTCGCCAGATCGAACAAGTAGGGGTCGGATTTATCCGACCCGCTTCACCGGGAGAAACTATAACCAGCATAGAGTTCGAGCATCCAGTCCCGGTTGATAGCATCAGCGATACGATACGCGCCAAGTTCTCCAAAGCCTGGGGAGTGGAGCTCTCCGATGTGCCCGGCCGCACCGTAGCCGAGATGTTTCACGATCTTCCCCACAGGCGTAATCGCGTCATGTATATCATGGGAGAAGACCCGGTACTCACCGATTCCCGTGGCGACCACGTTCGGGAATGTCTGGAAGCCATGGACTTCGTAGTAGTGCAAGACATCTTCCTGAACGAGACCGCTCAATACGCTGATATCGTCCTGCCTGCAGCCACCTTTGCCGAGAAAGACGGTACCTTCATCAATACAGAAAGACGGGTACAGCTCATCCGCCGTGCCATCAAACCGCGCGGCGACAGCAAAGCTGACTGGGAAATCATCCAGGAACTGGCCAACAGGTTCGGCCTTAACTGGAACTATAGTTCTGCTGAAGAAATATGGGATGAGGTAAGAGAGCTGACACCACACTACTTTGGCGGCATGAGCTATGAGCGACTTGATGCCGGCGGACTCCAATGGCCCTGCACCGCCATCGACCATCCCGGCACACCCATACTGCACAAAGGCAAATTCGCCCGCGGCATAGGCCAGTTCTCCACTGTAGAATACCGACCACTGGCCGCTGATGCTACCGATGAAGACTATCCCTTCATCCTGACAACCGGACGCAAGCTCTACCATTACCATACCCGTACTATGACAGGCAAGACCGACGGTCTTAACTACTTGTTAGGCGAGGAGCGCATGGAAATCAGCCCGCAAGATGCCCAAGCATTGAAGCTCACGCCTGAAGATACAGTCAGGGTCACTTCCCGCCGCGGCTCACTGGAAACTAAAATACAGATAACTGACCGTGTACCTCCCGGCATTGTCTCCATGTCCTTCCATTTTGCCGAGACAGCAGTTAATATCCTAACTGACCCCGCAGTTTGCAACATGTCGGTAGTTTCTGGGCTAAAAGTCTCTGCGGTGCGTATCGAAAAGGCTTAATCGCCTATCTATGAGTAGGGGTCGGATTAATCCGACCCCTACTCTCACACCGTCGAACGATATCGCCGGGAAGGTTGCCATCATTAATCGTTGCAAATGGACTGTCCTCCCTCTGGAACAGGAACAAAGTCTTTGCATTAGTCCCTTAGATCTAAACTCTTGCGCAAAATGGAAAACTTTTTTAGTTCCGGCTTGTCCGGATTAGGAGGGAAATGTGCTAGAAAAAGAGATTACACGGGTGATAGAACAGAGCAGGAAGTTTTATCCGCTCAAGGAGTTCAGCCAGGAAGCCTATATA
Organism: Chloroflexota bacterium; assembly: GCA_018725455.1. Lineage (GTDB taxonomy): Bacteria > Chloroflexota > Dehalococcoidia > SZUA-161 > SpSt-899 > BS503. The sequence goes on along the minus strand of QLUN01000067.1, from coordinate 3,964 downwards.
AAAAGTATGGCCGAGTATGAAGAGATGTATAATCGCTCCATGAGTGATCCCGATGGTTTTTGGTCTGAAATGGCTGCTCAATTGCACTGGTTCAAACCCTGGGACAAGGTTGTGGAGTACGACTTTATCAATGCCAACATTAGCTGGTTTAGTGGGGGAAAGCTCAACGTTTCTTATAATTGTCTTGACCGACATCTAAATACCTGGCGCAAGAATAAAGCCGCTCTCATTTGGCAGGGGGACCCTCTGGAGGAGAGTAAAACATATACTTACCAGCAACTGCACCGTGAAACCTGTCGCTTTGCAAATGTTCTTAAGAAGAAAGGTATAACCAGGGGGGACCGCGTTGCTATTTATATGCCCATGATTCCACAGTTAGCGATAGCGATGCTTGCTTGCACTCGCATCGGAGCCATTCACAATATTGTTTTTGGGGGATTTAGTGCAGAATCATTACGCAATCGCATTCAAGACAGTAACTGTAAGATGCTCATCACTGCCGATGCCGGTCTGCGTGGTGGTAAGTCCATAAAGCTCAAAGATACCTCGGACTTGGCCCTCAAGGATTGTCCCAGCATAGAATCAGTAATTTGTTATCGGCGTAGCGGGATTCCGGTCAACATGCAAGAAGGGCGTGACTTCTGGTGGGATGAAGAAATAGGTGCCGCAGATATTAGCAATACCTGTCCGGCGGAAGAAATGGATGCTGAAGACCCCCTGTTTATCCTCTATACCAGCGGCAGCACCGGCAAGCCCAAAGGAGTCCTCCATACTACCGGGGGCTATCTGGTTCAAGTGAATACCACGGCCAAATATGTTTTTGATATCAAAGACAAGGATACTTACTGGTGCACGGCAGACATTGGCTGGGTTACTGGACACAGCTATATAATTTACGGGCCTCTCTCCCTGGGTGCAACCAGCCTTATGTTCGAAGGGATACCCAACTACCCTGAGCCAGATCGTTTCTGGGAAATAGTAGAAAAATATCAAGTGAATATTTTTTACACCGCGCCCACGGCTATTCGCGCCATGATGCGTGATGGTCAGAAATGGCCTGAACGGCATGACCTGAGTAGTTTACGTCTCCTGGGTAGTGTTGGTGAACCCATTAACCCCGAAGCCTGGATGTGGTACCATACTATTATTGGTCAAGGGAAATGTCCTATAGTTGACACTTGGTGGCAGACAGAAACCGGTGGCATCCTTATTACACCGATTCCCGGGGCTATCCCTACCAAACCAGGTTGTGCTACACGCCCCTTTTTTGGGGTAGACCCGTTGGTCATCCGTCAGGATGGCAGTGAATGCGATGTAAATGAAGGCGGCTACCTGGTTATTCAGAAAGCTTGGCCCGGCATCATGCGTGGTGTCTATGGAGACCCCGAGAGATTCAAGGACACCTATTTCTCACAGTATCCCGGTTACTACTTTACCGGAGATGGGGCATATAAAGACGAAGATGGTTATTACTGGTTGACGGGACGTGTAGACGATGTTATTAACATCGCCGGTCATCGCCTGGGCACTGCTGAGGTAGAAAGCGCCTTGGTTTCGCACCAAGCAGTAGCAGAAGCGGCTGTAGTAGGTTATCCCCACAAGATCAAGGGGGAAGGCATATATTCTTTCGTTACCCTCAGAATGGGCTTCAGTGAGAGTCCCGAGCTGCGCAAGGAGCTGGTAGCTCATGTGCGTAAAGTTATCGGACCGATAGCCACCCCGGATAAACTGCAGTTTGCTCCTGGTCTGCCCAAAACCCGTAGTGGCAAGATTATGAGACGGATTTTACGCAAGATCGCCGATGGTGAGATCGAAAAGATCGGCGATACATCTACCCTGGCCGACCCCGGCGTTGTTGATGCGCTGGTGGCAGAGAGGGAAGTTAATTAGCCAAACTCTGCCTACCCTTATGCCTTCTAACATTTGGTATTGTTCAATAGTAGAGGTCGGATTTATCCGACCCGCTTTCTCAACAGAAGTTATTGCAAAAGAGGAGCGGCCAAAAGGCCACTAAGTGATAGAGGAGGCAGGCATGTACAAAAAGATACTGGCACCATTGGATGGTTCGAGATTGTCAGAGCACATTCTGGAGCATGTTAAGGCCATCGCTATCGGATGTAGCATTCCAGCGGTGATCTTGCTCAGGGTAGTAGAGCCTATGTCTGGGATGGGCGATCCCTGGTTTCATGAATACGAGAAGGAAAGGGAAGCTGCAGCTGCGGAGTATCTATCTCGGGTAGCCGCTAACCTGAAGCAAGAGGGCATAGTTGCCGAGACTGCCGTAGTTCGGGGCCACGCCGCCGAAGAGATACTGGATTATGTCAAGAACAACCAGGTGGACCTGGTCATTATGAGCACTCACGGCAGATCCGGGGTTTCGCGCTGGTTCCTCGGCAGCGTGGCTGAGCGGGTGGTGCGTCATTGTGTGGCCCCTGTCTTGCTGGCTTCGCCGACTGCCTTTCGATAGTGCTCTGCAAAACATGATTTTGGTTCTATAGATTCGCAAAAGGGGTTTCTACTAGACCGGATACGCCCACGGGCCTATTGCGCGATGCGAAGTGCCAAGCATTTGAGTGAGCGTAAGCGAACCGCAAACACGCTGTTATCTGCTCTTTCGTCTTGCTTATTTTCTTATCCGAAGTCTTCTGCGCTGGAAGACGCAAAAATTGTTCAATAGAAGTCATTGCAAAAATTGTTTATAAAGGCATCTCTACTAGATGCATCCGCGCCTGGTCTTGCGATTCGTAAAACACCTCGCCTCTGTCCACAAAACCTTCTGCCAAGAACCACCACAGGGGGCCGTTTGGAAATACAACATCTTCTGACGCTATTGCCAAAAGGCTTTTAAAACCTCGCCCTCTTAAGTGCTCTGTCAATGCTTGTAACGGATAGCTCTTGTAATCCTTGTTTTCGTCGGATAAGAAGACACAGGTTAGAAAAGCCACCCTCTCTGCCTTGCCCGGTATAGGATACGGAATTAAATCTGATGGCAAAAACTCTGCACCACCTACACATTTTCCCCTATAGAAATGGAGGAAACCAAGCTGCTCAGTTTTTGCTCTTGCCAACATCATCATAACCCAATCTCTCTTTTCATTACACAAATGTTTTTGGTCAGTGCCGAAGCAGGGAACGCAACTCTCCTCCACGCTTTCCGCTGTTATAGGAACTAATTTGCCCTTCACTCTATTTGTGCTTTGATTAACAATATACGGTTGTCGCTTCACGTTTACATCTTGTAACAACTTCAACAGGTCCTTCTCAGAGAACGGCCCATTCCATCGTATAGTGTCATTAACTAATAGCAGTGTTGGCGAGTAGATATTATATTGCAAACAAATGTCTTCTCGGTTACTAATATCATAAATTAAAGCTGAAGCGCCTGTTGATTTTGACACTCTCTGTATAAGGCTGATCAGATGGGAGTTATGGGGGCACTGGACCCCGAAATGGAAAAACTTTAGATTGCTCATTTCGCCTCTAATAGTAATAGCAAGTTTGCAACAATTTCGCCTAGCGGTTTGCGTGTTTGCGAAGTGCCGAAGAGATTTAGCGAAGCGTCGCAAATACGCTGTTAGACGATGTCAGGCTTCCTATTTTATCCCAACTGAGCGACTGGTATAGATTCTGTGCGTTCAGCGGCTCGTTTACCTTCGGCGATTTCGTCAACCATTTTCAAGATTGTCGAATGATAATATCGGTAACCACACTTGTTACATATGCCCACGGGCAGATTTTCGAGCATGACAAAGCCGTTTTTGTGCTTGAAGACTTCCTTTGGCACCAGTCGCTCTTTAACAGTGCCCTCGCAATATTCACAACTATATCCGTACATTCCTCCTGCCCTCCTGCTATGTGATAGCATAAACTGTCACATTATAGCCCGATAGCGTATACCTATGATTTAGTGGCTACGCTCACACCGTCGAACAATATCGCCGGGAAGGTTCCCATCATCGCCGGG
>QLUN01000066.1 GCA_018725455.1 Chloroflexota bacterium | reverse complement strand
TGTCTTCGACAGTGGCAGGGATACCGAAAACATGGAAGGCATCACCACGCCCCCGGGAATCTTAAATGACTCTACCACCTATTACTGGAGGGTCAGGCATCGGGATAACCACGGTGCCTGGTCGGAGTGGTCGGTGGAGACCACCTTCCCAACCATGAGACTGCCGGCAGACGTTAATCGGGACGGCCAGATGGATGCCGCCGACCTGGCTGCTGTTGCTGCCGCCTTCAATTCCCCTGCCGGCGGTCCGAACTGGAACGAAGACGCCGACCTCAATGACGATGGCATTGTAGACATCTTCGACCTGGTGCTGGTGGGGAGGAATTTTGGTGGGGGGCAAGAAAAATAGGGGTAAGCAAGAAGTAAAATAAGAGAGAAGGCCTGGTATGAGTCTTCAGGTGTTGCGACGTTTGTTCACGGTAGAGGAATATCACTGCATGGTTCGGGCTGGCATCCTCGGCGAGGATGACCGTGTGGAGCTTATTGAAGGGGAGGTTGAGGAAATGACCCCTATCGGAAGCAAGCATGTAGCTTCTGTGAACCAGCTTAATCGGCTTTTTTCTGTCAATGTAGGGAGGCGCGCCATAATCAGCGTCCAAAACCCCATCCGTCTGGGGGAGCGTTCCGAGCCTCAGCCTGACCTGGCATCGCTGCGACCATGCCCGGATTTTTATTCCCCAGCCCATCCCGGGCCGGAGGACATCCTGCTGGTCATTGAAGTCGCTGAAGCCTCGGCCGATTATGATCGGGGAATAAAGGTTCCCCTCTACGCCCGCGGAGGAATCCTTGAGGTTTGGTTGGTGAACCTGGAGGGTGAAGCGACAGAGGTCTACCAAAGCCCTTCTCCGGAAGGCTATCATGAAATGGAGACCCTGGGGCTGCGGCCGGGGGCAGGCCTGACAACCTGAGTAGTTCCGATAAAAGTTGGGAGGTTCTGGCAATGAAAGGGATCAATTCAATCTGGACAATAGTGACAGTGATGCTCATCGTGGCCCTCCTGGCGACGGCGCTCCCGCTGGGCGCTTCTGGGGGAACAATATATGCCGCTGCCTCTGCCATAACGGCAATAAGAATTGAGCAAACACCCGCCGCAAACGAGGTTCACTCTTACCAGCCTGTTTTTATCTTCGCAAAGATCAGTGAGGTCGCTCAAACTGCTCAATTGAAAGCATCCCTGGAGATAGACTTCAGCACCGAAAATTGGGGTGGTTTACCGCTATTTCCTGATCGATACGCTGTTGAGCTGCAGATGCCCATGGTGCCACTCCCCTGGGCTGAAGGCTGGTATATGGCCAGTATCCCGCCTTTACCTGCAGAAAGCTTCTCCTTCCCCAGGCCTCCTGGTAAGGATGCGGTGCTTCGTATTTCCTCCTCAGTTAGCTATAGGATTCTCGTTGATGGAGTACAGGCAGGGGAAACAAAAACCTACACCGTGCTTGAGGACGAGGTGATCCAGGAGCTCGCGCCGATTATTTATACCTCTCCTTATTTTGATATCACTGACCTTGCTGAAGTTTCACAGATGATGGCGGTATTTGAAGAGACGTTTGGGCTTGGACCAAAAGGATGGGCATTCCCGGATGATGAACCAATGAAATGCCTCATCATCGCCTGGGACGATAAAGGGATGGAAGGTATCACCTTTCAATATCAAGTGAAGGACGGAGAGTGGAAGGCTCTATCAGTCGCAGACCACCCCATAATGGGAACCATCCAAGGGATAGTTGATGGTCTGAACCAGGCTTTAATCAACGTGGAAACTAAAGTTAGGGGGATCAAACCGGATTTCGAAATCAGAGACATCGAGGTTCCTATATGGATAGGTAGTGCCGAGATACCTGCTCAAGAAGCCGGAAGCTATGTTCGATACAGGGCGGAGGCGAAAGATGTGGATGGGAACTCCGCAACCTCTCCAATCGGCTTTTACCAGGTAGTAGACGATGAAAGCAAGACGAGGGTTCTTATCATTGATCCCCATGTCTGGATATGGGTGCTTCAGAAAGGGGTTAAGGAATTAACAGAAACTGCAGCTCAGGAGAATGCTTACCAGGTCCCTGAAGAGATTACAGTTGATCTTGAAAAGGCAAGAAGAGTAGGGCAGATTGTAAACGATTATGGCATTACGCCTTTTCACCACTGGCAACACCTGGGCAAACATTATGACCTCTATATCGCCTACCCTAGCGATAATCTGCCCGATCTGCTAAAAGTGTTTGAGCCTGATGTTATCCTGTTGAGCAACCTGTATTTGGGAAGAGACACGGTACTCTTCAATTGGGACCTTGCTGAGTTGGGCGTCCTTGATGACCTTATCCAATACGTGAAGACTAATAACACCGGAATAATTGCTACACACGGTACGCTGAGCGATTGGAAGGTATGGGCTAGCCCAGAGGAGCAATATAAGGTGGGGGCAAGGGGACATGTGGGAGAGGAGATGCCTGATGATTTAAGCCCTATGGATGAAAGAACGGTCGCTGCACTTCTAGGAATGCCTCACCTTTCTATCTGGCAGTTTGCCAGAGATACGATAGCGGAGGCGCTTTACGAAGCTTATCCAGCAGTTGGGATAGCAGTTGGCTCCATCCCTTTACAGGTTCCTTATATTCCCTTTGATGGCTCCATCGGGGTAACGCCCGAAGGTCGAGGCTCCCCCATCCTTGAAGGTCTCCCGGATGAGTTTGTAATTGAGATACCAATGCCTGAGGAGCTTCAAGAGATAGGCGTTAAGTCGTTCACCCAAATCGGCTGGCAACTGGCCCTTCCCCAATCCATAGCCTATGCCGCCTGGGACGCCGCGGAGGAGGCAAGACCTGAAGCGGAGAAGGTTTATCAAAGATTAAGTCGGCTCATAGAGCAAGCTGCTGAGAATCAAATCAGCAAATTAAACATATCAGATAGTCTGGATTGGGGACTGGAGAGCTTTTACAATTCAATATCCTCAGCTACTATCTCGCCGGAGGGTCTTGATATCAAGCTTTCCATCCCCGGAATTGAAGCCGATGCTGAGCAAAAATTAGAAATAAACCTGCACAAGCTCCTTCAGCTTATTCCATTGAGGCTTGTAGCTATGTCCGACAAAGGGCTTGCAGGTATCATCACCTATGATAAGTACTTTGATCCAGAAGGGTATCGTTCGGTCTTCTTCAGCCCTCGAATCGAGGCCAGCCCCAGCGAATATAGCGCTAGACTTTTGGTGAATGCGGTGGAATGGACAACGCAATGGCAACACCGGGATATTACTGAATTGCTCGGCGGACTTGTTCGAGTGTCCGAGGAGCAGGCGAGTATATTCCAGGAGCAGGTGAATCAGATAACGGGAGTGAGGGTATTCTCAGGGGGGCTGTTGCTAAACGAGCAAGGAGATACAATCATCGAGATAGATGCAGGCGAGCTGAGTCGTGTCAAACTACTGGTCGCCCATCCCACCACCGCCGGGATTGAAGTGAGGGTGACTGAAGGGAAAGCAGGGATCGAGAGCAAGGTTAACCTGGATGAGCGTATTACCAAAGTGGTCATCAAGGTCAATGAACCCGGCAGCCTGAAGATCGCGTTACAGGCTGCCGGCCCAGACGTTTCCCTGAACCCGGCTTATGTAGAGGTGAAAGGTATTCTTGTGGGGGATGTCAACCAGGATGGCCGGGTGGATTCCGCTGACCTGGCCCTGGTAGCCAGAGCATTCAACACAAAACAGGGTGAGGTGAATTTTGATCCAGATGCGGACTTGAACCAGGACGGCATCGTGGACATCTTCGATTTAGTGCTGGTGGGGAGGAACTACGGGAAGCCCGTAGACTCCTGGTATCTCACTCTAATTGAGCAAATTGACGTATCGGGAGCAAATACCTACCGTATGGCAACGACTCAGGTGGTCAATGTCATTAGAGAGCAGACGCCGGAGGGTGCGAAATATACCTACTCCCCTCGGGATATAGCCGGAATGGTAGCCGGTCAAGAAGAGCCTGGCCTTTTCACATTCACCCCCATGACATTTGAGGTAGATCCAGAAACAGGGAATCTCACATCTGAGGAGGCCCTGCTTACTGGATTGTTTGATTTTGTTAACCTTCACCTGAGGGAGGCTGCCAGGGGGCGACAGCCTGGGGATACCTGGCAAGCAGTCATACCCATCAGCCAGGATACTGAATATCTACCAGCCAACATTACCGTAACCTTTGAAATGAAGTCCATCTTCCTGCCTTATGGCCGAGAGCTTCGTCACGTACATTATCATTCAGATACCTTCACCTTCTATGCCTTTGATGAGGAGGGAGGATATGTGGAAGCAAGCTTTACTGGATTTAGCACCCACGACCCAAAGGAAAATGTTGCGGTCCACATGTGTTGGAATTTCGTGGCAATCCGGACAATGGCAGACGGGACAAGTGATACCTTTAATCACCTCATCGTATCCTACAAGAGTGACTCTTATGGCTTGCCCCAGATGCCGCTTGACATCTATGAATGGGCTACTCCCTTAGAAGATGTGGGGATGGTAGAGATTGTATCTGAGCTCAACCCACCTCAGTGGGCTGCCCAGGCGTTAGGTCTCTCCCGGATCGCCTGGACCGTAACCGAGCTTAACACCGGACAAATTGCCAATCCGGAACCCATTACGTTTATTATCATCGGTGGTGTTATCGCTGCGGTCGTAGTAGCTGATACAGTAACGGAACTTTATAGCGATGCGTTCAACGACGGTCGTCTGGATGGCGATGGGTTCTCAATGTTTAAGGCAGGCGGGAGAGCAATTGCAGAGGCTGTTGGTGTTCCTGGCGAGCACGGCGCTTTTATTGGTGGGGGTATAAGGCTTGGCCTTGGTCTTGCTACAGGAGCTGGTCTTTTGAAGGTGGCGGCGAAGATGGGTATAACCGCAACTACCCTCATAGCAAAGAAAGCAGTCCAGGTAGGTATGGTTGCTGGCCACATCAATACGGTAGTAGACGTAGTTAGTTATGTGATCGAGGGGACGAGAATAATAATAGGAGAGCAAAAAGCACAGCCACTGGTCAACCAGCCACCACTAGCCCGCGCTGGCGCTGATCAGACAGTCTATACCGGCACCCTGGTTACCCTGGATGGCTCAGCAAGCTACGATCCCGAGGGGGAGCTTTTGTCTTTCCAGTGGACTCAAATTGCTGGAGCGACGGTCGCTTTGTCTGACTCCTCGGCACCCGGGCCAACGTTTACCCCCACCGTAGCCGGCCCCTACACCTTCGCGCTGGAGGTATCCGATGGAGAGCTGGTGGGGGTTGATTTTGTTGTTATTACGGTTAAGCCTGATGAGCCCGAAGAGGACAAGGCAGTCACCTTCCCCGACCCTAACCTTGAGGCAGCAATCCGTGAGGCGCTGGGAATAGGGCCTGATGTAGACATTTACCGTTCCGACCTTGAAAGGCTCACCGTGCTTGAGGCCTCAGAAAGAGGCATCATCGACCTCACTGGGCTGGAATATGCCGTTAACCTGACTCAGCTCTTGCTTCCGTGGAACCAGATAAGTGACATCTCACCTCTTACTAACCTTACCAGCCTGACCTGGCTCAATCTTTTTAGGAACCAGATAAGCGACATCTCACCCCTTGCTAACCTTACCAACCTGACTGGGCTCAA
>QLUN01000065.1 GCA_018725455.1 Chloroflexota bacterium | reverse complement strand
CCAAGCAAGGGGTATTCATGGCTACATGACGCTTCACCTGCCATCCGCCAAAACACAACAGTCGAGTGAGGTAATAGCGCAGTTTTGAAGGAAAGGATTCCTTCACACCTTGGAATGGCACGGGGCGATATGAAGGCGGAGGTGTCGCTGATGGGTGTAATTGCTGAAAAAGTAGAAATATCCTTAACCAGGGCCTCCTGGATCAGGAAGATGTTTGAGGAGGGTAACCGCCTGCGCCAGATCTATGGGGCGGACAAGGTCTACGATTTTACCCTCGGTAACCCGGTGCATGAGCCGCCGGCGAGGTTTTACCATGAATTGAGACGGTTGGCGGAGAATCCCATTCCCGGTATGCACCGGTATATGAGCAATGCCGGTTACCCGGAAACTCGTCAGGCAGTGGCCGAGGTGGTCGCTGAGGATAGCGGCCTCGCTATCGGACCGGAGCACATCATCATGACGGCCGGTGCCGGCGGTGGATTGAATGTGATTCTCAAATCTATTTTAAACCCCGGCGACGAAGTTATTGTGCTCACTCCGTATTTTGTAGAGTACCAGTTTTATGTGGACAATCACAACGGAGTCATCCGTGAAGTAGATACCGATGCTGACTTCTTGCCCGATATGGGAGCCATTGCCGCAGTAATAAACCCGAAAACCAGGGCCATTATCATCAATTCTCCCAACAATCCCACTGGCGTGATATACCCGTCGGAGATTCTATCACGGCTGGGCAGACTGGTGACTGAGAAATCACAGGGGTTGGGACGGCCGATATACGTCATCTCCGACGAGCCCTATGCCAAAATTGTCTATGATGCTGAGGTGCCCTCTGTATTCAAGCACATTGACAACGCAATAGTGGTCACCTCCCACAGTAAAGATCTCGGGATAGCCGGAGAGCGTATCGGATATATAGCGGTAAGCCCTAAAATAGATAATGTGGGGCTATTGCTGGAAGCCCTGGTGTTTTGCAACCGCACATTGGGCTTTGTAAATGCACCGGCGCTGATGCAGCGTTTGGTCGCCGGGTTGCAACGGGAGAAGGTAGACATAGAAACATACCGTCAAAACCGGGATCTCTTGTATCAGCGTCTCACGCAGCTCGGCTTCGAGATGGTTAAACCCGAGGGGGCCTTTTACCTCTTCCCCAAATCACCACTGGCAGACGATGTGGAGTTTGCCCGAAACGCCCTGAAACACAACATCCTGGTGGTGCCCGGCACGGGATTCGGCAGACCGGGTTACTTTCGCCTGGCCTATTGCGTTGAGAAGAGGACAATTGAGAACTCGCTGCCTGCCTGGCAATCACTGGCAGGTGAGTTGGGACTGGGAAAGTGAGCCTGGAATGAAAAAGGAGCAAGTCATGGCCGAACCATTCAGAATTAAGGTTGTTGAGCCTATCAGGCTGATCAGCCGGGAGGAGCGGCAAAGGAAAATTAGGGAGGCCGGTTACAACGTCTTCGGCCTGGTCTCAGATGATGTTTATATCGATCTCTTGACCGACAGCGGGACTTCGGCAATGAGCGATAATCAGTGGGCCGGAATAATACTCGGTGACGAAAGTTATGCCGGCTGCCGGGGTTTCAGTCACCTTGAGGGAGCGGTTCGCGATGTATTGGGGTTCAACTACGTCGTGCCCGCTCATCAGGGGAGGGCGGCAGAGAGGCTCCTTTTTCAGGTGGTGGTCAAGAAGGGGGATGTTATCCCATTCAATATGCCTTTCGACACCACCGATGCCTGTATCAGGTCGCTCGGTGGAAGGCCGGTCAATTGTGTGGCTGATATCGCCTATGAACCGCAGGCCATCGATCCCTTCAAGGGAAACATTGATTTGGTCAAATTAAGGGCATTGATAACCGAGGTGGGCGCTCAGAGAATACCCTTTATTATGCTGACCATTACCAATAATGCCGGCGGCGGCCAGCCGGTCGCCATGTCCAACCTTAAGGCAGTAAAAGAGGTAGCCTCCGAATACAATATCCCCGTTTTTATCGATGCTGCTCGTTGTGCGGAGAACGCCTATTTCATTCAGCAGAGAGAGGGAGGCTATCAGAATAAAGCCCTCGCCGAAATCATAAGAGAGCAGTTTTCTTATTCGGACGGCTGTGCCTTCAGTTGTAAAAAGGATCCCATGGCAAATATCGGTGGACTCATCGGACTGAATGACGAGGAGCTTTATCAGAAGATATTGCCTCTCTTGATTGCGCAGGAGGGCTTCATTACTTATGGTGGGTTAGCCGGCCGAGACCTGGAGGCAGTGGCGAGAGGCCTTTATGAAATGACCGATGATGATTTAATGGCTAACCGCATCCGACAGGTGGAATATCTGGGAGAACGACTGGATAAGGCAGGGATACAGATTATAAAGCCCGTAGGAGGGCATGCCGTCTTCGTGGATGCAGCGGCTTTTCTGCCGCACATCCCTCAAGACTACTTCCCTGCTGATACCCTGGCGGTGGAGCTCTATGTCGAATCCGGGGTGAGGGGCGTGGGTCTGGGGGCGCTTGCCTTCAGCATACCAGATGAAGAAACCGGCGAGATTATCCCCCCCAAAATGGAATTATTACGTCTGGCCATTCCCCGCAGAGTTTACACCGATCGGCATATGGATGTGGTGGCAGAGGGACTGAAGCGTGTCTATGAGCGGCGGAATCAGGTAAGAGGGCTGAGGATTATGCATGCTCCGCCGGTGTTGAGGCACTTCCTTGCTCGCCTGGAGCCGGTCTGACGGCAGTCGATAGTCATTAGTCAGCTAGTCGCTAGTCACGGGGGGACTGCCGACTTCTCCCCTCTCCTATTTCCCGAAGCCGCGATGCAACCCCAGATCATGAGCCATAGCGACGGCTCTCCGGTACTCGTCCAACGTAGGTCTCCGGTTCAGTTCTTCATACTCTCCTGCCTTGAATATCGGCCGATACTGGAACATTATATTGACATAACTATCCTTCGAGATCTCTTCGGCAATGAACCGCAGAATCTCCCGGCTTCCCGCTAGATCGTTGGGCAGGATGAGATGCCTTATCAGCAAGCCTCGCTGCGCTATACCTCTGCTATCGAGCTGGAGATCGCCGACCTGACGGTGCATCTCCCTGACCGCCTCCTGGCATCGGATAAAGTAATCCGCAGCATTGGAGTATCTGCCGGCATTCTGGGGATCGCTGTATTTTATATCGGGCATATAGATGTCAACTATGCCCTCCAGCAACCTGATGATGCTCACGCTCTCATAGCCGCCGCAGTTGTAAACTATGGGAATCCGCAGGCCTCCTTCAACAGCAATTCGGATGCCCTCGACAAGTTGAGGGACGAAATGCGTGGGGGTTACCAGATTGATGTTGTGACAGCCCATGTTCTGCAGCTCGATCATGCCACGGGATAACTCTCGGGTAGTGACTGGGTAGCCCCGCCCCAGGTGACTGATGTCGTAATTCTGGCAGTAAATACAGCCCAGGTTGCAACCGGTGAGGAATATCGACCCCGACCCCCCCACCCCCCAGGGCCTCCCCCGGCCGACCAGCGGCTCCTCCTCTCCGAAGTGGGGGTGAATCGCCGAAACCACTAATTCATCCCCTGACCGGCAGTATCCCCTTTCACCCTTGAGTCTGTTCTTGTGGCACTCTCGGGGACACAGCGTACAGCATTCGAGGATGGTGTAGAACTGGGCTATCCGCCCATCCAGTTCACCGCTCTGACATAGTCGGAGGTAATTCGGCTGCATTACCCATATCTTACCATCAAATGGTGGCTTATAATACATGGATCCGTGAACACAGACCCACTCACCTTCACCCTGTAGGTGAAGGAACTTTGACTTCACGGATTCAGGAGTCTATTTTCATGATTCGTTGGTGGGCAACTGCCCATGAGGGTTTATTCTACCCCTCTCTCTAAATCCCTGGGCGTCCTGGTCTTGGACATCCTTTGGAGGAACTCTCCCAGGTCCTGGGATTGTTCTCGAATCTCCTTGACCCTCTCGGCTAAAGGATTTACGGAGACCATGGGATAGGGAATCCAACGGGCAAGGTAGGCTTGATTTAACCTCCGGACGTAAAAACCCTTTTCTAGAAGATCAATCCGACTATCCTCCATAAGCCTTTCGGCCTCGTAAATCTTGCCCTGTGCAAGGTATTCGTCAACCACCTTCTTGATTTTTCTCAGTTCGCTATGGAATTTGTCTGCCCTTTCGTTTTGAGCTCTAATCTCCTGCTCGTCTATAATGTGGCGGTAGTATTTCCCGATAACCAGATCTGTAATTTCTTCGGCCACGATGCAGGCAATTGTTTCATTGACCACCCTTAAATCAAAGTTGTAAAAATCAAAAGCCAGGGCACGGCCAAGGGGCGTAAAAAATAGAAAATGGTGGGTCCACTCATCAGCAATGGTTCTTATTGCGGTTCTGAGGTCTCGGTCATCAGCGATCAGGACAGGAAAAGTTGCCAAACCAGTGAGCCGGTCAGTGACCGCAGCAGAAACGTTAAACTTGTCTTCAAGCTGATTTTCTAATTCCTCAATAATTTGCCAGTCAATATCCGGTTGGAGTAGAATCTGAGCTAGGGGTATTATCCGCTCTCTCGGTGAAATCACCAGTATATGGGGCGCGGGATCGATCTCCACCACCAGTGGCGGGAAGAATATCTTAAGCGGAAGCGTGCCGAACCACGGGTGGTGAACTCCCTGTGCTCTCAAGATTCCTCTGACCTGCTCCTGCAGGATTTTCTCGACTTTATTCCCCAGTTCGGCTTTTCTTCCCTGGATTCTTTCTTGTTGAAGGATTCCCCTTTTTGCCTCATTCTCTTCCTGCTTGATTTGCCAGTCCCTTACTTGCTCTACCAGGACAAAAAATTCCTCAACCCTGGCCACTCTTTCCTGCGGGCTCAAATCCCTGAGGGGATCTCTGAGGACAAAGGATGGCCTGATCTGGTCAATCAAGGCAACAACAACCCACCGAGTCAGACTAAATTTATGGGGTACCTGATGACGCAGTTCGTTTCTGAGTTGGCGGTAAGGATCATCACCTGGAGAACATCCTAACAGCGAAGCGATTATCAGAAAAACAATCAAGATCAACCACCCATAACGCATCCAGGGCCTCATGATTTTCAAATCCTGCTGGCTATCATAAACCGAGTTGAACCAAGTTATGCTGGCAGATTCAACCCTTGATGAGTTATTATAGCATGTCAAGAAAACACCGTGTTTGCCCTTAGAATACAATTCGTCAAATGCTATCCCCCTTGCTCTTCGTGCCGCGAGGGTTTATAATCAAAAACAAAGGCAGGGGGATGACAAATGCAGGGAGACACACCTACTTATGATGATGCACTGTCGCTTTTCAAGGAGTTTAACCAGAGCGAGAGTCTGCTGAAACACGCTTATTCGGTTGAAGGCGTGATGCGCTACATGGCGCGCAAGATGGGCCAAGACGAGCAGAAGTGGGGCATTGTTGGGCTGCTGCACGACTTGGACTATGAGCGTTTTGCAGAGGAGCACTGTAAGAAGTCGCCGGAGCTCCTGGAGGAGCGAGGCTGGCCGGCGGAATACGTGCGCGCCATCGTGTCCCATGGCTGGGGAATATGCAATGATATCGAGCCTCAGACCGAGATGGAAAAGATACTCTACGCGGTCGACGAACTCACCGGGCTTATCACGGCGGTAGCGCTAATCCGACCATCGAAGAGCGTGATGGACCTGGAGGCAAAGTCGGTGATGAAGAAATGGAAG
>QLUN01000064.1 GCA_018725455.1 Chloroflexota bacterium | reverse complement strand
TTAGGATTTTTATGCAATTGGTGCTGCTACGCCGGGGCGGACCTTGCCGGAGTTTCTCGTTATCAATACCCCCCTAATATAAGGGTGATCAGGGTGATGTGCTCCGGCCGAGTTGACCCGGCATTTATACTTCGAGCTTTTTCAAACGGAATAGACGGGGTATTTATTGGCGGTTGTTGGCTCGGCGAATGCCATTATATTACGGGAGGAAATTACAATGCCTTAAGCATAATGCATCTATGCCGGAAATTACTGGATCACATCGGGGTGAACCCTGAAAGGTTAAGGCTTGAATGGGTATCTGCCTCTGAAGGAATCCGTTTCGCCGAAGTTATTACTGACTTTACCAAGAAACTGAAGCAGTTAGGACCTCTCGGCAGAGGCGAAGCAATAGATGAAAATGGATTAAAGTTCAAGCTTGAAGCAGTTAATAAATTAATCCCCTACATTAAGCTGGTGGAAAGAGAGAGGCTAAGAGTACGTCTTAATACGGAAGAAGAGTATAAAAAATTTTTCAGCAGTGACGGGGTAAGCCGGTTGTTTAATGAATTAATTGTGGATAAATTGGCAATAAGCCAGATTATGTTACTCCTGCGAGAAAGACCCCTTTCGACTGGAGAACTTTCTGAGATTTTAGGCTTAAGCCCGTCTGAGGTATCAAGATACATGAAAAGTTCATCAAGGCAAGGATTAGTCAGGTTCGATGAAATCCAGAAGCGCTTTGTTCCCGCCCCTATCCCTCCAAAGGGCAGCAGCTATGGATAACGATAGAATCGATCAGATTATTGATAAACATCAGGGCAAAGCCAGTTCGCTGATTCAAGTATTACTGGAGATTCAGAGCGAAAATCATTGGCTTCCTAAGGAAGCATTAGAGAGGGTCAGCGAAAAATTACAGGTTCCTTTAACCCGGATACGGCATATAACCACCTTTTATAAAGCCTTTAGTTTAGTTCCTAAAGGACGTCATGAAATTCACATCTGTATGGGTACTGCCTGCCACATTCGCGGTGCGACGCATGTCCTCGACACGGTGCAAGACCTGACTGGAATTAGACCTGGCGAAACGGACATGGATTTGAAGTTCAGCCTGGAGACGGTTAACTGCCTCGGCTGCTGTGCCTTAGGTCCGGTGATGGTAGTTGGTGGAAAGTATCACGGCAAGATAGCACCAACCGAGGCAGAAGAGGCGTTGAAAAACTATGAATAAGGGAAAATTATGCCGAGAATAAATTCGCCTACCGAATTGGAAGAACTTAGGAAGAGCATTTTATCGAAAAGAGATCCCGATAGGCCTTGTATTGCGATATGTGCGGGAACTAGCTGTCTCGCTCTCGGTAACGACAGGGTTATCGGCGCCTTTGAAGAAGAAATCAAGAAACAATCTTTAGAGGCTAAAGTTGATATTAGGGCAACCGGCTGCCATGGCTTTTGTGAAAAAGGACCTAACATCGTTATCTATCCGGAAGAAATCTGCTATATGGAGGTAATACCAGAGGGCGTCTCGGACATTATCTCTCAGACTGTGCTGGGGAAGAAAGTGATTGACCGACTGATTTATACTGACCCAAATACCGGCGAAAAAGCAGCGCATCAGTCTGAAATACCTTTTTACAAGAACCAGATGCGGCACCTTATTGGCAATAACACTAAGGTTGATCCCAAGAGCATCGATGACTACCTGGCGCTCGGTGGTTATTCTGCGTTATCCAAATCACTTTTTGAGATGACTCCTGAGCAAGTCCTTGAAGAAATTAAGAAAGCCAACTTGCGCGGCCGGGGCGGTGGCGGATTCCCCACCGGTTTGAAGTGGGAGACTGCCCGTAATGCGCCCGGGGAAAAAAAATATGTTATCGTCAACGCTCACGAAGGGGAGCCCGGGGCGTTTATGGATAGAGCCCTTTTTACGGGAAATCCGCATAGCGTGCTGGAAGGCTTGATAATCGGTGCCTATGCTATTGGCTCACATCAGGGATTTATCTACACCCGTCATGACACACCTCAATTAAGAAATAATATTGTTGTTGCCCTCACTCAGGCGGAGGGATACGGGCTTTTAGGGGAAAACATCCTCGGTTCTGGCTTCAACTTTAATGTTGAGGTGCATCTCGATATAGGGATATTCGTTTCCGGCGAGTCCAGCGCGTTAATGAGGTCAATAGAAGGGAAGACACCGGAACCGAGACCCAAATATATCCGCACTGCGGTGAGTGGTATTTGGGAAAAGCCGAGCAACCTGAACAATGTAGAAACCTGGGCTAACGTGCCTCAGATAATCAATAATGGCTCTGAATGGTATACCAGTATCGGGACAGAGCGGAGTAAGGGGACAAAACTTATATCCTTATCAGGTAATATATGCAATACCGGGGTCGTAGAAGTTCCTATGGGTACCTCGCTCAGAGAGATTGTCTATGACATTGGTGGTGGAATCCCAAATGGAAAGAAACTTAAAGCGATTCACTTTGGAGGACCTCTGGGAGGTTCTATTCCGGCGAGTCTCCTCGACACCCCACTGGATTTTGATGAGCTTGCAAAACTGGGAGCGCCGATGGGAGCAGGCGGCATGCTCGTAATGGATGAAGATACCAATATGGTCGATGTAGCCAGGTTTTTCCTCAACTTCCTCACTGATGAATCGTGCGGCAAATGTGTCCCATGCCGTGAAGGCATCAGGCAGATGCTTAAGATTTTGACGAATATCACCCAAGGAAAGGGAAGAGAAGGCGACGTCGCGCTTTTGGAGGAGTTGGCCGAGGTCGCCGGCAATGCCTCGCTTTGTGCTTTAGGCAGGACTTCTTCCAACCCGCTCCTAAGCACGTTATACTACTTCAGGGATGAGTATGAGGGGATAAAGGAAAATGGGTGAAATCCTTTTGCAGATTGACGGGAGAGAAGTTAAAGTAGAGGAAGGGATGACCATTTTGGAGGCAGCACAAAGTACCGGAATAAATATCCCTACACTTTGCTACCATGAAAAATTAGAGCCTTATGGGGCTTGCCGAATTTGCACCGTGGAAGTAGAGACTGGCGGCAGGACAAATCTCGTTGCTGCCTGCCTTTACCCCGTTCAAGAAAATTTGGTGGTAATGACCAGGTCTGAGAAGGTAGATAAAATTCGCAAAATGCTTTTGGAGCTGATGATAGCTCATGCTCCAGAAGCCGGGGCATTGCAGGAGTTGGCTCAAGAATATGGAGCAAATAAAGACCGTTTTGAAAAAGAGCCCTCATTTTGCATTCTTTGTGGTCTATGTGTAAGATACTGTGCTGAAGTCAAGAAGAAGAACGCTGTTGGATTTGTTGACCGAGGAGGAAGACGAGAGGTAATTTTCATTCCCGAGATAGCCGCTAAGGAGTGCTGGAACTGCAAGGAATGCTTTCCACTTTGCCCTACAGAGGCACTACAAGCAGGTTATCTTTTAACCGAGGCACTCGCGTTTCCCTCAGGTAATAGGTGATGGGTGATTTGATAGGAGTAAGCTAAGCGAGGCTAAAACCTCGCGCTACAGTAATTATGGTATGGAGACAAGGACCGGCGTTTATATCTGCCACTGCGGGCTGAACATCGCCGCCACGGTAAATCCGGGAGAGGTAGCCCAATATGCTGCTTCTCTTCGTGGGGTGGCGGTCGCCCGTGATTATATCTTTATGTGCTCTGATCCGGGACAGGCGCTGATCATGAAGGATATCAAGGAGCAGGGGCTGAACCGGGTAGTGGTGGCCTCTTGCTCGCCGATGCTCCATGAGCGCACCTTCCGCCGTGTCTGCCAAGAGGCGGGGTTGAATCCCTATCTCTTCAAGATGGCCAACATCCGCGAGCATTGCAGTTGGGTGCATAAGGATGGGGCCACGGAGAAGGCGAAGGCACTTGTGCGGGCGGCGGTGATGAGGGCCTATCATCAGCAGCCCCTGAAGGCGACGGAGGTTCCTATTAACCCGAACACGCTGGTGGTTGGCGGGGGCATTGCGGGGATACAGGCGGCCTTAGACATCGCCAATGCCGGCTATAAAGTCTATCTAGTGGAGCAGGATCCCTCTATTGGGGGGCACATGATACAACTGGACAAGACCTTCCCCACGCTTGACTGCTCGGCGTGCATCACCACCCCGAAGATGAGTGACGCCGGCTCGCACCCTAACATCGAGCTTCTGACCTACAGTGAGGTAGCGGAGGTGTCGGGCTACATCGGCAATTTCGCGGTCAAGATAAGGAGAAAGTCGAGATATGTAGATGAGAGCAAGTGTAATGGGTGCGGGGAGTGCGTCGCTAATTGCCCGGTGCGGTATATTCCGCAGCCAACTGAGAAGAAAATAAAACCGCCTATTATGCCAAGAAGGGAATGGAACGAAAAGGAGGTGGAGATTGAAATCGATGGGATAAAGGTAAAAGCAAGGGAAGGGATGACTATTTTAGAAGCTGCCCGGGGGGCGGGTATTGATATTCCTTCACTTTGTTACCATCGAGCTTTAACTCCGCTCGGAATATGTCGAATTTGTGTAGTAGAGTTGATCCGAGATGAAACCTTTAGTCTTGTCCCATCATGTGTTGAATTAGTCAAAGAAGGATTGGTAGTAAAGACGAGGAGCGAAGAGGTGATAGAGTGGAGAAAGAAGGTGATCGAATTTATGCTCATCAGCGCTCCTAATGCAAAAGCTATTTTAGATTTGGCCAAAGAATATGGTGTTGAGGATCCAAAAATTAAAATTGAGGGGATGAATTGTATCTTTTGTGGGTTATGCGCTCGAATGTGTCAGGAGAGGATAGGGGCAAGGGCGATACCTGTTTCTGCAGAAGTTTTTAGGAGCGAGGAGAAATGCTTAAGATGTGGTGCTTGTGCCTTCATTTGTCCGACTAAAGCGATAAAGCCGGAGGAGTTTGACCCCAAAGCAATATCTATCCCGTTTGAGTTTGAGGTGGGGATGAAATCAAGACCTCCTATCTATATCCCGTTTCCGCAAGCTGTCCCTAACCTCCCGGTGCTTGACAGGGAGAGGTGCGTTCATTTCCTTACCGGTAAATGTGAAATCTGTAAAGACTTATGCGAGGCAAAAGCTATCGATTTCGAACAAACAGACGAGGTTGTCGAGGTGAAGGTGGGGAGCATCATCCTGGCCACCGGTTATGATCAATTCGATCCCTCGGTTATCCCGGAGTACGGATATGGAAGGTATGAGAACGTCATCACCGGGCTGGAGTTTGAGCGGCTGTCGAACGCCGCCGGGCCGACGGCGGGGCAGATACTGCTCAAGAATGGCCGGCCACCCCGGAGTGTCGCTATTATTCATTGTGTGGGCAGCCGGGATAAGAACTTTCACCCCTACTGCTCCCGGGTTTGCTGCATGTATGCCCTGAAGTTTGCGCATCTGATCAGGGAGAAAACCGACGCCGAAGTATATCAGATGTACATTGACATGCGCTGTTTTGGGGAGGGGTATGAGGAGTTTTACGAGCGTGTGGGGACCGAGGATGGGGTGAACTTCATCCGGGGGAAGGCGTCGCAGGTAACCGACCAGGCTTTGAACGAGGAGGAGGAAGGGAAGCTCATCGTCTGCGTGGAGGACACCCTGTTGGGCAGCTTCATGCGGGTGCCGGTGGAGATGGTCATCCTCTGCACTGCGCTGGAGCCGAGGGCGAACGCGGAGGAGGTGGCCCGGCTCTTCTCCATCGGACGCCGAGCGGATGGATTCTTCCTGGAGAGGCATGTCAAGCTTGCCCCGATAGCGACCATGACCGAGGGACTATTCATTGCCGGGTGCTGTG
>QLUN01000063.1 GCA_018725455.1 Chloroflexota bacterium | reverse complement strand
CCTGCGGTGATAATTCCTGATAGGCTATGACCACAGCCACTCAGAATTAAGGCAGCTACCAAACCATGTCACCGGCAAACTCTGCTACGAGGGGAGGTCTACACCAACCGAGGTGAGACTCTATCAACTGCGGTAGAAACGGCTCCCGTTCGTCCAGACAAAGGATAGGCGCATGCCGAAGGGCGAACGCTCGGTCCACGGAAGCAAGAAGCATCGCTGGCGAGCAGCACCGACTCTCCGCTGGGAAGGAACAGGTGAAGCTTGTCTTTCTGCGGCGCCAGCCAAAGCTGTTCACCGATTGCTGCGGAGAAGCCGTGCGGGGCTACGACCCGGAAGGCCGACCCCCCGAATCGGAAATGGACCAAAACGCCACCGCCCAGGGGTTCTGTAAGGATCACCTCGCCACGGAAGGCACCGTTCTGCGCTTCGCGTGAGAGCACCACCTCCTCCGGGCGAATGCCCAGGGTCGGCTCGGACGCACCGGTCTGCTCCACCCGCTGGGCCCACTCCGGCGAAAGGGGCACCTCCAACCCGTTGGCCACAAGCTTCGGCTGGCTGTTCTCCACCTGATAGCGCACCGGAGCAAGGTTCATGGGGGGGTCGCCGATGAACGAGGCCACGAACAGGTTTCTCGGGCGGTTGTACAGCTCCTCAGGGGTAGTGTACTGCTGCAGGACTCCTTCGTGCAACACCGCCACCCGCTCGGCCATGCTCATCGCCTCTATCTGGTCATGGGTAACGAGGATGGTGGTGATCCCAAGCTCCTGCTGCAGGCGCTTGATCTCGGCGCGCGTCTCAATACGAAGACGGGCGTCGAGGTTCGACAGGGGCTCGTCCAACAGCAGTACCTCCGTCTCCTTGACCAGGGCCCGACACAAGGCCACCCGCTGCTGTTGGCCTCCGGAAAGCTGACCCGGCCGGCGCTCAAGAAGCTGTTCGATGCGGGTGAGCCCGGCTACCTTTCGCACCCTATCGTCGATCTCCGCCTTCGGCCGTTTGGCCAGCCGCAGGGGAAAAGAGATGTTCTGATAGACGGTCATGTGCGGGTAGAGGGCATAGGATTGGAAGACGAGGCCAACGTAGCGGTCCTTCGGCTCCACCTCGTTCACGCGCACCCCGTCGAAGAGTATCTCCCCCTTCGTGGGCACGTAGATACCGGCGATCATGAGCAGGATGGTAGTCTTACCGCAGCCTGAGGGGCCAAGCAGAGCGATGAACCCGTTGTCCGGGATCGTAAGGTCGAGGTCGTTCACCGCTACTACCGCCTTGCCGAACTCCTTACGCAGTGCTACAAGCTCTACCTGGGCCATCTATCCTCCCCCCTTCATTCCCCCGACACTCATGTGGAGCAGATACTTTTGGGCAAACAAGAAGAACAACAATACCGGGAACAGGTAAAACAGTGAGGCGGCTGCTAACAGGCCATAGTCCAGGAACCTCCAGTCACCGATCAGCGCGTTCACGTAGGAGGTCAGGGTCCAGTTATCTGTGCCGTGGATAAAGGTGATCACGAAGATATACTCTGCCCACCCGGCGAGAAACGCAAAGACAGAAATGGCTCCGATTCCTTGTTTCACCTGCGGTAACATCACTTTGTACCACGTCTGAATCCGCGTTGCCCCGTCCACCAGGGCGGCTCGCTCCACATCCCAGGGAATGTTATCGAAGAATCCTTTCATTATCCAGATAGCGAATGGCATCATGAGGGCGGCCCGGATCAGGAACACCCCGACCACACTGTCCAGAAGTCCTAAGAAGCGGAGCACAAAGAACAGGGCGATAAGGAGGGTGATACCGGGGAAGGCGTGAAGGATCAGGGTGCCGCCCAGGATGGCGGAGCGACCGGGGAATTTCATCCGCGACAGGACGTACGCCGCCGGGGTGGAGGTCACCACCACAGCGGCCACCATCCCCAGGGCGAGGTACATGCTGTTGGCGAAGCTCCGCCAGACGCATGGCAACCAGGGCGAGGGTGGCTCCCACAGGAAAGCCCAATTCTGCAGGGTGAGTCGCTCAGGGATCAAGCCGAAGACCAGGACATCACTAAACGAGTTCACGAGGAGCCAGACGTACCCCACCATAATCGGCAGGCCGGTCACCAGCAGGAGCCCGTGCAACGCAAGCTTGCGAGTCCGCTGTTGTCGCTGCTGTCGCCGCACTGTGGCGGCATCGAACGTGATTGTTCGTCGAGTCTCGGTGTGCGTCATCATTCTTACACCACCTCGATCCCGGGCTCGGTCATCATGGTGCGGAACCGGAATACCCGCCAGTAGAACAGCGAGGCTGCAGCGCCGATCACTACGAGTACCAACGACATGGCCGAGCCGTATCCGAATTGGAAGGGTGCGAAATATCCCCCGAAAGCGAGATTGTAGGCGTACATCGCCCACACAGTGGTAGCGAAAAACGGCCCCCCTCCGGTAATGATCAGGATGTACTCGAAGGAGGTGAGCAGGGACAGGGTCTGGAAAGCGGTGATGAACATCAGCGGCCAGCGGAGCTGGGGGATGATGACGTAACGGATATCCTGCAGCCAGCCGGCCCCGTCCACCTGTGCCGCCCAGTGAAGCTCCCTGGGAATGGAGCGGATGGCGGCGGTGAAGATAAGCATCCCAAGGGAGGCCCCGATAAACCCATTGGTGATGATGATCACCGCCAGCGGATGGTGAAAGATCCAGTCCACCCGTGCAAACCCCAGGGCCTCCCCAACGCTGTTGAGCAGGCCGAGCCTGGTAGGACACAGAATCCACATCCAGATCAGCCCGTACACGATCGGGGGGCTGAACCGGGGCAAGAGCCATAACGACCGGAAGAAGGTCCCGGTGCGGTGACCGACCGAGGTGAGCACCACCGCGAGGATGAACGCGAAGGTCACGTTGAAAGTAGCCAGAGTGCCGATCACGTATAGGACGGTGACCTGGAGAATCCCCGGCATCAGCCAATCACCCAGCATGCGCTCAACGTTGCCCAAGCCGATGAAGTTCCAGTCGAACCGCCAGTCCAGATCCGTGAAAGCCATTATCACAGTGAGGATTACTGGCGCCAGGTAGAAGACTAACACGGCGATCAGCGCCGGAGAGAGGAGCAACAGGATCGTCCAGTACCCCTTCCTCTGAGCTAATCGGAACGACCTTACCTGGGTTATCATACCTTTGGTAGTCATGGTTGCAACTACTTATACTTACGCTGCTGATAAGGGATCTGTCGCTCAAAGCGCGGGAGAGGGTCCACGGAGAGACCGCCACCCCGCGTTGATTCCCCCCTTTCTGCGTCGACCCGTTCCAGTACCGCCCGTAAATCTTTGAGAGCATCCTTGAGTACGCTGTACCTGTTCTCGAAGAATCGCTCTTGAAGCTCAAGGATATAGGTATCCTCGTACCCATCCATGACCCTGAACACATCCTCGTACGGGATCGTCCCCCATCCGACTGGGAGGTGTAAGTCCCCTATTCCCATCGGCATCGCCTCGATATACGGCGGTGCAGATTCAAGCTCAGATTCAAGATTTGCCTTGCCGAAGTTATCGTGCACGTGAGCGTGCCGGACATACGGCCTGGCTACCTGGATCGACCTTATGAAATCATGTCCTGGTTTTGTGGAGTTCATATATATGTAAGAATGGGCAAAATCGTAGCACATCTTAATGCTCTTTTCCCCTACACTCTCTATCAGCCGCATCAAGTGGGTGATACTCGAGTAGGTATTCTCGATGCAAACAGTCACCCCTTCGCTCTGCGCCAGTCTGCCGAGGTCGATCAGTGTGTCTATCTCTATCTGGCGCACCTCCTCCTCGGTCACATCTCCGTTGTTACCCCTCAACTTCCCTTGATGATAGACTAACGTCTTTGCCCCGATCTCGGCGGTGAACCGGATGGTGGCGCGGAAGACCTTCCGGTGAATCTCAGGATATCGGATGTCCTGCAAGTTGAGGTCGTCTGGCGCATGTACGCTGTATTCCAAATCAAACCCGTTGAGAATCTTCTTTACCTGCTTCACCCTTCCCACACACAGGTCTCCGTTCATCACCGCATCGACACCGTGAATCGGCACCTCCGCCGCGTCGAATCCCGCCTCGGCAATGGCGCGGATATCTCGCTTCAGCAATTCGAGATCCCCGTTGATCCTCCCTGAGTCGATGTTAAGCCCTATTCTATTCATCGTGCTGTCCGCACGCTACCTGCTGCCGGTCGGAATCGGGACGACCTTATCTGGGTTATCATACCTTTGGTAATCACGGTTCGACAAGGGGGAAAGACCCGGCAGGCTTCCCCGCCGGGTCAATCTACGCCCTTAACCCCCTATCTTATCGGATAATGATGTCGTCCCCTATATCTGCCTCGGAGCGCCGAACTAGCAGCTCCAAAGCCTTCTCAGGGGTGAGCGTGCCGGCTTGTACTGCCTTGATGGCATCGAACAGAAATCCGGAAAAGAGGCCGGTCTTAGGATGCGCCGGCATGAACCGCTGATACGGAAGGAGCGCCGACGCAGCAGCCAGGAACTCTGCCTCCGCGAACCGCGGGTAAGCCACCTGCTGGTGGCGGAGGGCGAGTTTCCCCCCGGTAAGGGAGTGGTTGGTGATCAGGTCCACGTCCGAGGCTATAGTGATGAGCAGGGCGGCAAGCTCCGGGTGAGCCGAGATGTCGGTAATCATATAGGCGAGAGGATGTCCGATCTGGTTCGGATGACCCCCCGGTCTCCCGGCTGGGATCAGGGCCCAGCCCACGTTCTCCCACAGATATTCCTCGGGAAGCAGCAGATCCCTCTGCCACCCGGGCCAGTGCCACATCCCACCGGTGAGGAAGAAGCCCGCTTCTCCCTCCATGAATGTCTTGTGTATCACGGGCCACGCCCAACCGGTCATCCCGGGCGGGGTGACTTCGTGTTCCCACGTCAACCGATACATGAACCTGAGAAACTCCAGCGTGGGCTCTTTCTCCAGCACAAGCTTTCCGGTCTCGGGAGAGAAGTACTCACCGCCGTAGGAGACTATGAACTGGAACCAGTCCGGGCCGGGTGTAGGACGATGGATCATCCCATACTCCACCAGACCGGCCTCCTGCATCTGCACGGCGATCTTGGCGATGTCATCCAGGAGCACCTCCCCGGCCGCCACCCGCTGCGGAAGGGCGGCGATCTCTTCCTCAGTCCAGCCCAATGCCCGCAGATGGTCTTTACGGAACCAGACCATCCGCACCTCAATGTCCTGCGGGACGCCCCAGATCTTCCCATCAAAGGTCGTCGCTTCCCACAGGTGCGGGAAGAAGTCCCCGTAAGTTTTATCCCTATACCGTTCGATGAACGCGTCCAGGGGTTGGATCCATCCGGCTTCCGCCCACACAGCAATGTCGAGGTGGCTGGAACAGATGATGTCAGGCACCACCCCAGGATCTCCTCCCCCCAACGCCAGGATGGTCCGTTTCCGGAAGCTGTCCCAGGACTCGGTCCAGAATTCGGCATCTATCTCCACCCGGACCATGGCACCTGCGTCCTCTAGCATCTTGTTCAGTCGTTCCCCAGCAAGCACCAGGTTCTCCGCCCGGTGGTAGGCTACGACGTCCGGCCCAACGGTCCAGGCCCGGATAGTGATGATTTCCACCTCCGGTTCTGGGTCTGGAACTGGGTCAACTTGGTCTGCCGGTGGACACCCAATTACCATCAAACCCAATAACCCGACCATTATAGCTGAGATTAACTTCTTACGCATTCTTGTCCTCCTCATATTTTTTGACCGCTTTTTCGGTCACACCATACCTGCTCGCGTCCCTGGGCTTGTTTTAATCTCATAGGCATCAACCCTCCTTT
>QLUN01000062.1 GCA_018725455.1 Chloroflexota bacterium | reverse complement strand
GGAGGACAACATACCCAAAGGTACCATCTCCACCAAGCCTCAACCGGAGAAAGCCATCCTGGTTGGGATAGACATAAAGAGGGCCCAGAACACATGGTCGCTTGATGATTCCATAATAGAACTGGCGTTGCTGGCACGGACGGCGGGAGCCGAGGTGGTGGGGACACTGACGCAACGCATAGACCGACCGCGCCCTTCGCATCTGATCGGCAAGGGGAAACTGGAGGAACTGGTTGTCCTCAAGGATGAACTCGGCAGCGACCTGGTTATTTTCGATGATGAACTCTCACCCGCCCAGCAGAGGAATCTGGATCGAGACCTGGGAGTAAAGGTTCTCGACCGCACGGCGCTCATCCTGGACATCTTCGCCAGGCGTGCCCAAACCCATGAAGGACGACTTCAAGTAGAGCTGGCTCAGCACGAATATCTTCTGCCCCGACTGGCGGGTCTCTGGCCACATCTGGGGCGTCTCGGCGGCGGCATCGGCACCCGAGGGCCGGGGGAAAAACAGCTCGAATCCGACCGCCGAATTATCGAGAAGCGAATATCGCACCTCAAGGGTGAGATCGAGGGGGTAAGGAGACATCGAGCTCGTTACCGCCGCTATCGGGCGAGCGCCGGCATTCCTGTTGTCGCTCTGGTTGGCTATACCAATGCGGGCAAGAGCACCTTGTTTAATGCCCTCAGCCGCTCTGAGGTCTTCGTCGAAGACAAGCTGTTTGCCACTCTGGATACCACCACCCGTCGGATAGCCCTGCCCAACAATCAGGAGGTGCTTTTCAGCGATACCGTGGGCTTTATCCAGAAGCTTCCCCCAATGTTGGTAGCGTCTTTTAAGGCCACCCTGGAGGAATTGTCCGAGGCCGATATATTACTGCATGTTGTCGACATCACCCACGCAAATGCCGCTGAACAAGCACAGACCGTTGACAAACTCCTTGAGGAATTAGGTTTAGCCGACAAACCGAAGATCATCGCCATAAATAAGATCGACCTGCTGGCTAATGAAATCGGCTTGGGCGGCGAGGAGGCGATTGATTATTATGCAGAGCGGGTGGGCGGCCATACAGGCAGAGTCATTCCAATTTCGGCGGCCAGGAGCTGGGGAATGAAGCGGCTGCTGGCTCTGATTGCCGCCGTACTGAGAAAAGATATGGTAAACATCACCGTAAATATTCCCTATAGCGCTGCCGAGCTGGTGAACCTTTTTCATCGCTATGGCTCAATCGAGCATGAGGAACATACTGAATCAGGATCATTGATTTCCGGAAAGATACCGGGGCAACTGGAGCCGAGATTCGGTGTTAGTGACCAGGGCTCGAGACCCCAACCGTCATGAGGCTGAAGACAGAAAAATTCGACTACCACCTTCCTCAGGAACTGATCGCCCAGACGCCGTTTGAACCCCGGTCGCGGCTCTTAATCCTTAATCACCCCCTACTTCAGGTATTTGCCAATTAGGAGCGCCAGTTCCCTCTTCATCCGTTGCGGTATAAACCCCGGCGGGGTGACGATGCCAGTCATAAGGGCGCTGGCGCATTCGCAACCCCATCCCTCCTCTTTCTCTGTGTCCTCTGTGGCTGCCCCGTCCCTCCTCCCGGGAATGCGAGGCGCGGCGATCTTGATGATCTCTTTGGCGGTGCCGGTGTTTTCAGCCAGAACAGCAAGTATTATCTCCGCAGTTACCGGCTCCTTCTCCTCGTGCCAGCAGTCATAGTCGGTGACACAGGCAACGCTGGCATAGCAGATCTCGGCCTCTCTCGCCAGTTTGGCCTCCGGCAGGATGGTCATCCCGATGATGCTGCCTCCCCAGGAACGATAGAGACGGGATTCTGCCCTGGTGGAGAACTGGGGACCCTCCATGGCGATGAATGTGCCGCCTTTATGCACTGTGGCCCCGGCATCCCGGGCTGCCTGGTGGAGTATCTCACTTAATACGGGGCAAAAGGGCTCGGCGAAGGGGATATGAACCACCAGGCCATCGCCAAAAAAGCTGTTCACCCTGTTTCGGGTGCGGTCAATGATCTGGTCCGGGATGACGAGGTGACGCGGTGCCAGCTCTTCTTTGAGGCTGCCTGCCGAATTGATGGAAATGATCCGCTCTACCCCCAGCGACTTGAGGGCGTAGATATTTGCGCGAGATGGCAGCTCAGTTGGATTAATGCGGTGTCCCCGGCCATGTCGAGGAAGAAAGGCGATGCTCGTTCCTTCGAGCCTGCCAACGATAATCGAGTCGCTCGGATCGCCGAACGGTGTCTCAACCCTCACCTCTTTGACATCGCTGAGGCCTTCTATCTCGTAGAGGCCGGTTCCCCCCATGATCCCGATTTTAGCTTCTGGCATTGGCACCTCCTTCACTTTCCCCGTTATTGAGAAATCGTCTTCAAAACAAACCCTTCAAACCCCTCCTCGTAGGGTTCCTTCAGCACTCCTTTTTCGGTAATTATAGCAGATACATACTGATGCGGTGTCACATCGAAGGCGGGGTTAGCCACCTCCACACCCTCGGGCGCAATGCGCGTCAGTCCAATCCAGGTCACCTCCTCCGGACTTCTCTCTTCAATCGGTATCTCAGCCCCCGACTTGACCGAAAGGTCTATGGTGCTGGTGGGAGCGGCCACATAGAAGGGAACGGAGTTTTCCCTGGCCAGAACGGCAACGCTGTAGGTGCCGATCTTGTTGGCCACATCGCCGTTCCTGGCGATCCGGTCTGCCCCCACAATTACACAGTCGATCCTCCCCCGGTTCATGAAGTGCCCCGCCATGCTGTCGGTTATCAGGGTTACGGGTATCTGCTCCTCTACCAGTTCCCAGGCCGTTAGCCGGGCGCCCTGAAGCAAGGGGCGAGTCTCACAGGCAATGACCTTTATTTGTTTCCCCTGCTCGTGCGCGGCCTTGATTACCCCCAGCGCCGTGCCGTAGCCCGCCGTAGCCAGCGCCCCGGCATTACAGTGGGTCAGGATGGTGAAGCCGTATTCAATAAGCTCCGCACCAAGCCGTCCGATTCGCCGATCGGCTTCCTCGTTTTCCCTCTCGATGCGCTTTGCTTCCTCAACCAGCACTGCCTTGATCTCCGAGATCGTTGAACCCTTCGGGCTCGAGCCCCTCAGGGCGAAGCCTTCTCCAGCGGCTCGATTCATCCGCTCGAGTGCCCAGAAGAGGTTGATCGCCGTAGGGCGCGTGGAGGCTAACTCTCGAGAGATGGTGCCCAATTTAACCAGAAATTCCTCTTCCGTTCTCGCTTCGATCGCCTGAGCCCCCAGTGCCAGCCCGTAAGCAGCGGCCACCCCGATCGCCGGTGCACCGCGAATTCGCATCCCCCTGATCGCTGCAGCCATCTCCACATAATCGGCCACTTCTAAGAAAACAACTTCCGAGGGAAGCCTGGTCTGGTCGAGAATCCTTATCGTTGTGTCGCACCATTCGATGGGCTTTACCTGCACTAAGAGACCTCCCCTGTTAGCGCGTAGGAGTTAGCGTGTAGCGTGTAGGGTGTGGAGACTATACGCTATCTACTACCCACTACCTCCAGAATCTGGCCAAAAGGCTCTTCCTCAAATCCATGGCTTTCTCCGGGCAGAGCTCGTAGCAACATAGACAGAGGATACATTTCTTATAGTCAACGCGGACCGGTTTTTCTTCGATGCAAATAGCGTCCACCGGGCAATTATTCATACAGAAACCGCAGTTAGTGCACTTGTCCGCCCTTGGCCGCGGCCTGACCATTATCCGCCGGGCAATGAGAGCGAGGATAGGTCGAGGAATACGCCGCACCATGGCATTAGAGGGCAGAACAAAATCCTCGATTACTGCCTCCTCCAATGACCTCCCCACGAGTCCTATCTCTCTCAGGTCGGCCGTTCCCAGTTTCCGATTCGCCGCCGCTCGGGTAGTGGGCACATCAAAAGGTTTCAGCCCTATCATCACCTGAGCCACCGTATCGAGGGCTACGGAGTCCCGGCCGGCCAGGATAACCCCCACATCTCGCAATTTACCGGATACCGGCCCATCCCCCTCCATCCCCACCACAGCATCCATGAGAGCCAACCTCGGCTTGGCCACTGAAAGTATATCCACGATAGCCTCCCCCAGGTCATCCGGCCTGGGACAGCGTCTATGAAACTCTATCTTGCCTCCGCCGGGAATCAGGCCAAGAAGATTCTTCACCGCCCCGGTGAGAAGGGTGAGATTGTGGGTCTTGAGCTTGGGGACAGTGATCAGAGAATCCGCCTCTATCACCGTGCGAGAAAGATGAAGCCTCTTGTAGATCACGCCATCGGGAACTTCAACCTCCAGGATATCCCGATCCAGGCTTACTAAGGGCGCCCCGGTGACTTTGGAGACCTCGCTATAGCCGCAGACTTCCCAGAAATGGCTCAGGTCCCGGTTCGTTCCTCCGGGACTGTCCCCGATGAGCGCCTCCGCACCCCCCTCCTGGACCAGTTCGACTGCTGCCCTGACGACCGCCGGATGGGTAGTCACCCCATCCTCCGGGGGACAAGCGGAGAGCATATTGGGTTTGACCAGGACCCGGTTTCCTCTCTCCACGACCCCCTCCCACCCACCGGTCAGGGAGACGGCCTTCCTGACAGCCTCTTTCACCCTTCCTATATCGTAGTCAACACATTCGACAATCGAGACCTTAGCCTTCATGGTTTGATCTTCATCAGGACATTGCGCCGGTAAGCGTCTGGAACGGAAGATCGTCCCTTCCTCTCTGAGTGAATTCTATCACATGGGTGGGGGCGAAGTAATTGAGGGCAGGCTGAAACCACCTGATTTAGAAGCCGGTGTAGCCGTAGGCTTCACGCCTGCGAGAGGCGGAGGGCAAACGGTGAAAGATTCTTCGCGCCCATAAAGGGTGCGGCTGCTGGCACAGGCATTGTGCTGATCATAGAGACCGCTACCCCCCATCGGTGCTGGATAACTGACACGGATAACCATGCCCCGGCCGAGATAGGAATCTGGATTTGCTGTGCAGCGTTGTTTTTCAGGCCTTAAGTGAGTCTAGATAGCGGCCGGTGTCTGACCGGGGAAAAGCGTCTTCCATTTTTCCAGTAGCTGCCCCCGGGACTCCTCGTGGTCCGGATCTGGTACGCAGCAATCATCTATCGGGCAGATCTCAGCACATTTCGGAGAATCAAACCAGCCGATGCACTCGGTGCACTTGGTGGGATCGATCTCGTAGAGTGTATCCCCCTCGTAAATCGCCTCGTTCTTGCATTCGGGCTCACAGGATCCGCAACTGATGCATTCATCGGTGATCTTGTATGCCATTTGTCTTCCTCCCCTTATATTTTTGTGGCCACAACAGAAAGCTTCTCCCTCAGAGTGTTAGCTACGTACTCGGGGACCAGGTCGTCAATGCACCCCCCGAGCTGGGCTACCTCCTTGAGAATACTGGAGCTGAGGAACTGATACTGCACGCTGGTCATCATACAGAGCACCTCAATCTCCGGTGCCAGCTTCTTATTCATCAAAGCCATCTCGAATTCCCGCTCGAAATCGGAGCCCATTCTCAGCCCGCGCACGATTACCGCGGCATTCAACTGCTTGGCGAAATCGACGGTTAGCCCAAAAAACGGCTCCACCCGTATGTTGGATATGTGGGTTACTGCCCTCTGTGCCATATCCACCCGCTCTTCGGTGCTGAAGAGGAGGTTTTTCTGTGGAGTGGCGAAAACCCCGATGACCAGCTCATCGAAAACCTGCGCCGCTCGGGTAGCTATATCGAGATGGCCATAGGTTATCGGGTCAAATCTCCCGGGATACAAAGCGATGGTCAATCTTCACCCCCTGCAAATTGATATATTGAGACGCACGTATCTCCGTGACGAAGTCTCCTGATCATCTGGAA
>QLUN01000061.1 GCA_018725455.1 Chloroflexota bacterium | reverse complement strand
CGAAGATGCGGGGGAGCTCCTCGTCCGGGATGCCGATCCCGGTGTCCTGGACTTCACCTGCTATTTCACCATCCCTCTCCAGGAGCCTCAGGGTCACCGTGCCCCCCTTTGGAGTGAACTTAATGGCGTTGCTCAGCAGGTTGGTGAAAACCTGCTGCAGTCGAGTATGTGAACCAAAGACGGGAGGCAAATCGGGGGAAATATCCGTCGTTATCCTCAAGCCCTTTTCCTTTGCCAGCCTCTGGGCATCGTCCAACGGCTCACCTGCAAGCTGCGACAGGGATACCTCCTTCATCTCCTGAACAACTTGCCCCATCTCAATGCGGCAGATATCTAAGAGATCGCTGATGAGCTCGAGGAGTCCATCGATCCTTACACTGCTCCTCTCCATCATCTGCCTATGTTTCTCATTGAGCTCACCAGAATATCCGCCCAGCATCACCCCGAAATAGCTCTGAATAGCAACCAGAGGGGCTTTCAGGTCATGAGCTACCATAGAGATGAAGGTGATAAGTCTATCCTTCGCCTTTTCCAGTTCTGCCAGTTCACTGCGAGCCCGGTCTAATTGTTCTGCCTTTTCCCTGACGAGAGGCTCGCAGTACTGCTCTCGTGACTCATACGGTCGAGCTTTGTCCAGAGCAATGGCACCCAGACTGGCAACGGTACTGAGGAACTCAATCTCATCGGATGAAAATCGGCGAGTCTCCGCGGTGTAAATCCTTAGCACCCCAATGATATCGCCTCTGAGAATAACCGGAAGGGACAGCATTGATGCTATGCCTTCTTTTCTTGCCTGGGCTCTATAGAGCACCCTGGGATCAGTTGCGACATCAACAACGGACATCGGTTTGCCTTTCAGCGCCTCGGCGATAATGGGATCAAGTTTTACCGGTCCCTTCCTGACATAGAAGTCACTGAGCCCGTGGAAGGCAGTGTGTATCAGTTGCTTGCCATCTGGTGCCAGCAGCATCAAGGAACAGCCTTTAACATCAAGGATTTCCGCAGTGTTCCTCACGATACAGTTGAGCACCTCCTCCGTGGTAACGGTGGAGTTTACCGCGATGGCAATCCTGTAGAGCGCCTTGCTATAATCGAGGGGTTTCTGTTTCATAGCTGCCGGTCAGTCCCGTGATGTAATATTAACATATCGGCGCGGTTATGACAATTGGCGCTGCAGGTAACTTCAGCGGTCAGATGTCAGCTCCCCACCCCCTGAGTGCTGGATGCTGATCGCTGAAAATTGAACGCTTACGAGTGAAGGTTGACAATGTACTGCCATTTGGTGTATTCTATTTCTGAGGGACGGGGGAGGCCGGTCTATCTGGCGCACAGCGAAGGAGGTCCCGAACTGCAGGTCATCACCATAACTCTTAACGGGGTTGAAGTGAGCGGAGATCCCGGGATGAGCGTACTTGATCTGGCCCGGGAGTCGGGCGTACATATTCCCACGCTCTGCTATAGCTCACACCTCGACCCTTATGGTGCTTGCCGGATATGCCTGGTGGAGGACGAGCGCTCCGGCGCACTGTTGGCCTCCTGCGTTGCCCCGATAACCCCGGGAATGATGATAAATACCCGCTCCCCAAAGGTACTGGAAAGCCGCAAGACCATACTCAAACTGATGCTGGCCAGCCACCCCGATTCCTGCCTGGTATGCGATAAGGGCAACCGCTGCGAGCTGCGCCAGATCGCCGCTGATCTGGGGATTGGCCTCATAGATTTTCAGAGGATTCCTCACCTCGCAGTGATTCAGGAAGTCAACCCCTTCATCGAGCGCGACCTTAGCAAGTGTATCCTCTGTGCCAGGTGCATCCGGGCCGACCAGGAGCTGGTCGTCGAGGGAGCCATCGACTATATCGGTCGGGGGTTTTCCTCCAGGCCGGCAACCCTGGGAGACCTGCCACTGGAAGGCTCTGCGTGCACCTTTTGCGGGACCTGCGTGGCGCTCTGTCCCACTGGGGCGCTGGCGGAGAGGATCAAGCCCTATCGAGGGACAGGCACCAAGGCAGTGTCTACGATTTGTCCCTTCTGTGGATGCGGCTGCAATATCGATCTGGAAGTTATGGACGGTCAAGTAGTGCGGGCGATCCCCCATGGAGAGAACTCGCCCAATGGCGTTACCCTCTGCGTCAGGGGAGCCTACGGATATGATTTCATTCACAGTCCAGAGAGACTGACCCAGCCGCTGCTCAAGGTAGATGGCCAGTTCAAGGCGGTGTCCTGGGAGGAAGCCCTTGACGTGGCCGCGAGCCGACTCGGGCAGATAAAAGCAACCTGTGGGCCCGACAGTCTGGCAGTTCTGGGTTCCTCCAAGTGCACCAACGAGGAGAACTACCTGTTACAGAAGTTCGCCCGTGCGGTGCTGGGCACCAACAACATCGATAATGGCGGTCGTTTGTATAACTCCGCCACCCGTTCCGGCCTTGGAGAGAGCCTCGGGTTTCCGGCGAGTAGTAACCCTATCGAGGATATCGAACAATCGGAGGTGATATTGCTGATCGGGGCCGATCCTGCCCTCTCGGCTCCGCTGGTGAGTTATGCCATCAAGCGCGCCGTGAGGTATAAGGGCGCAAAGCTGTTGCTCATAAATCCCCGGCAAACCAAGCTCAATTCATTTGTCCATCTCTGGCTGCGCCTTAAAGCAGGCACGGATGAGGTTCTTATCAATGGTCTCATGAGGATAATCATCAATGAGGACCTCCGGGATCGGGATTTCCTTGCCCCGAGAGCGGATGGTTTTGAGATATTAGAAGCATCGTTGCAGAGATTCACGCCGGAGCATGTGGAGGAAATCTGCGGCGTCGCGGCGCAAGACCTGCGCCATGCGGCTCAACTTGTCGCCGCGGCGAATGGGGCTTCAATCATATACGGCAGTGGGATCACGCAGCATCTCCATGGAACTGAAAACGTACTCTCCCTGGTGAATCTGGGCATGCTTACCGGAAACATCGGATCGCGGGGTGGCATCTACGCCATCCAGAGGGAGAATAATGGGCAGGGTGCATCGGATATGGGGAGTCTGCCCGATTTCTTGCCCGGCTATCAAAGCATCGGGAATGCCCTCGCAAGGAGGAAATTTGAGGAAAGCTGGGGTGTGGATCTGCCCATCAACCCCGGGCTGACGGCGCTGGAGATGATAGAGCAGGCAGGAGAGGGGAAGATCAAGGGGATGTATATTGTGGGTGAGAATCCCGCCTTGAGCTTTCCCGCCCCATCGTTCACCAGGGAGGCCCTCTCCTCACTGGATTTCCTGGTGGTTCAGGATTTGTTCCTCACGGAGACGGCAAGGCTGGCGCATCTGGTGCTCCCGGCAGCGAGTTTTGCCGAGAAAGACGGTAC
The DNA here is from genome assembly GCA_018725455.1 of Chloroflexota bacterium. GTDB lineage: Bacteria > Chloroflexota > Dehalococcoidia > SZUA-161 > SpSt-899 > BS503. The sequence continues at coordinate 2,561 of QLUN01000061.1, read as the reverse complement.
CTTCACCAGCTTCGAGCGAAGGGTGCAGAGGGTGCGCCGGGCCATCGAGCCCCGGGGCGAAAGTCTGCCCGACTGGCAGATTACCCAGCGGCTGGCAAATCGTGTCCGTGATACGTTGACCGTGTCCGGACACGGACCACGGACCACGGACACGGATGACATGGAATACACCTCCCCGCAAGAGATCATGAATGAGATCAGGGAATTGGTGCCTCTATATCAAGGGATAGACTATGCCGACATGGGGGCGGGAGGCATGTGCTGGCCGAAATCTAATGTTGATCGCTCAGGGACCAGGTGTCTCTATGAGGCTGGCTTCCCTCAGGGATTTGGGCGATTTTCGGTAGTCGAATACCAGCCACCGGTAGAGAAATCGGAGGAGGGTTATCTCGTGGAAGCGCCGGCTGACAGAACGCTTTATCAATTTGGCAGCGGTGCCCGAAGCTCGAGGTCAAGGCGGCTCAAGACGATGATGGAGTCCTTTGTGAAAGCAAGCGAGGAAAAAAGTAGTTATTCAACCAACGAGGCTGATAGTTGATGGTCGGGATAAGGAGCTATCGAACCTTATCTTAAATCAGGGGCAAGCTTTTGCCAATAGTCTCAATATGGCTCAGAGACAGCAACGATTGGGTAGAGCCTACGGAGTTTGTCATGAATGAGAAAATTGCCGATATTGACCTGTCGCCGGTTTACCAGCTCATAGACAAACATAAGGGCCAGAGGTGGGCGCTCATTCCCCTTCTTCAGGAGGTGCAGAAGCAACTGGGATACATCCCTCCCCAGGCAATAGAACCCATAGCCGAGGGGCTGGGTCTGTTTCCGAGCGAGGTTCAAGGGGTGATTAGCTTCTATACCCAGCTCTATACCACACCTCGGGGAAGGAACGTAGTCCGGGTATGCCGGGGGACCGCCTGTCATGTGCGCGGAGGCAAAACCATACTGAAGCTGGTGAAACGGTATCTGGACATCGAAGAGGGAGAAACGACCCCCGACCTGGAATACACCTTAGAGACCGTTGCCTGCATCGGCGTCTGCGCCCTGGCGCCGAATATGGTGATCAACAATGACACTTATGGCCAGCTGAATCCCAAAAAGGTGACTCGGATTTTAAGCAGCAGAGCTGGAGGGGTTAGGGGATAGGGGATAACCCCTAACCCTTAACCCTTAACGAGGATAGAGATTAGACATGCAGCCTCAGCACAGCGTTTTCGTTTGCCGTGGCACCGGGTGCGTCTCCGGGGGAGGAGATGCGGTCTATGAGGCGCTCAGGGCGGAGGCGGGGCGGCAGAGACTGCAGAATGCCGGCATCGATTTCGTCGGGTGCCACGGTTTCTGCCAGCAGGGTCCCAATGTGGTGATTGATCCCGATGGTATCTTCTACACCCGTGTCCAGGTGGAAGATGCCGCGGAGATCATTTCCTCTCACCTTGTCGAGGGGAAGCCGGTGGAGCGTCTCTTTTACCGTGATCCGCTGACCGGCAAAGCTGTACCGCACTACTCCGACATCAATTTCTACCTCAAGCAAAGGCGCGTCATTCTGCGTAACTGCGGTCACATCAATCCGGAGAAGATAGAGGATTATATCGAGCGGGGTGGTTACCGGGCATTACGGAAAGTTCTGGCGATAATGACGCCGGAGCAGGTCATCGAGGAGATTCGCCGGTCGGGACTGCGGGGTCGCGGGGGAGCCGGGGCGAGCACGGCGATGAAATGGCAGTTCTGTCACGATGCGCCAGGCCCGATTAAGTATGTTATCTGCAACGCCGATGAGGGTGACCCCGGTGCATTTATGGATCGCTCCATTCTGGAAGCCGACCCGCACGCGATGCTCGAAGGCCTGACCATCTGTGCCTATGCCGTAGGGGCGAGTTATGGGTATGTCTATGCCCGGGCCGAATATCCCCTGGCGGTGAGCCGGGTGCGTATCGCCCTGGCGCAGAGCCGGAAGAGAGGCTTTCTGGGGAAAAACATACTCGGCTCCGGATTTGACTTTGATATTGAGATCAAAGAGGGGGCGGGGGCCTTCGTCTGCGGCGAGGAGACGGCCTTGATGGCCTCGATAGAGGGCCGGCGCGGCATGCCACGCCCGCGTCCTCCGTTCCCGGCCGCCTCGGGACTGGATGGGAAACCATCCAATATTAACAATGTCAAGACCCTGGCCGCGGTTCCGGTAATTATGGATGAGGGTGCGCAGTGGTTTTCCCAGATCGGCACCGAAAAGAGCCGCGGGACAGCGGTCTTTGCCCTCACCGGCAAGATCGCCAATAGCGGACTGGTGGAAGTGCCGATGGGCACCTCATTACGGGACATTATCTTTGATATCGGCGGCGGTATTCCCCGGGGTAAGGCATTCAAGTCGGTGCAGACCGGAGGCCCCTCCGGCGGCTGTATCCCCGCTCGCTTTCTGGATCGGCCGGTGGACTTCGAATCGCTGGCCGGGTTGGGCTCGATCATGGGCTCCGGCGGCATGGTGGTGCTGGACGAAAACACCTGTATGGTCGAGATCGCCCGATTCTTCCTCAGCTTCACCCAGGATGAATCCTGTGGGAAATGTACCCCCT
>QLUN01000060.1 GCA_018725455.1 Chloroflexota bacterium | reverse complement strand
ATGCTCACTCCGGGAAGTACACCCAGGGGGCTGGGGAGATAGAGAAGCTGGTAGGTAAAGCTGACGTGGTGTTTTGCCCTGTGGATATCAATAGCCACCACGCCTGCCGCCATTGCAAGAAAATCTGTAAACTAACGGGTAAGCCTTGCTATTTCCTGCGCAGCTCCAGCCTGAGCATGTTCCGCAGGGAACTAATTGAGTTTACCAGGGGTTCAAATTGATGATCAGAGAGCTGTCCCATGGCTGGAAAAGGAGGGTGATACAGATGTAATTTTAATTCGAGCTTTTGATGGGGAGAGAGGAAGGGGGTGATGCAGATGTAAACAAACTGCTGTACCTGAATAACTCAAAGGTAACTATTCAGGTAGGCACACAGGCACAGACCTTGTAGGGTTCGGATTCATCCGACCCGCGGGCTTGATGAATCAAGCCCCTACATTTATCAGCTTTGCAACTGAGTAGTTACACTCAAAGAAGGCAAAACTAAAAAAAGAAAGGAGATAAAAGTGAAAAAGAAAGGATTGTTAGTTCTGCTGGCATCATTGTTAGCCATCAGCTTGTTAGCCATTGGCTGCCCGCCGCCAGCACCAGCACCAGAGCCAACTGTTGAAACTCGCATAGAGATCGTTGATTCTGCGGGAAGGGTGGTAGAGATACCCTATCCGGTCGAGCGGGTCATTGTTCTCAATACAGGTACGGTCTCGATCATGCGCGCATTGGGCGTGGCCGATCGGATCGTCGGTATAAGCGGTATTGTGGCAAAAAACCCCGCATTTTGGGGGGAGCTGAGCAAGCTGCCGCAGGTGGCGATGGCTGCACACGCCGAGATAAATTACGAGGCCGTGATCGCGCTTAACCCGCAGATCGTGTTGACCTGGGGCACGCATCCGGCTGTCGATCTCGAAAAGATCGTTGCAGCGCTTGCTCCGGCCGGGATCGCGGTGGTGGGGATAGACTCCTTCCGCTTCGCTACCATGTTCCAGGATATCGGGAAGCTGGGGACGATCTTCGGGCAGGGCGAGCGGGCCGACCAGTTGGTCGCCTTCTATCAGGATATCTTGAACCTGATAGAGGAGCGAATTGCCGGACTTCCACAAGGGGAGCGAGTACGGGCTTACGCCGAACACCACACCGGTAAATTCCGCAGCTTCGGGCCGGGCAGCGACTGGAATCTGCTGATCGAGATGGCCGGTGGCGTCAATATCTTCGCCGATGCCGGGCGACCGTTCATCACCGTGGATCCGGAGACGGTGCTGGAGCGGAACCCGCAGGTCATCCTGGAGGATTCCCGCCGCGCTCCGCTGGGGCATGGCGTCACCGACCGCGCTCCTGCCGGTGATTTTCTGGCCGTGTTCATCGATCGGCCGGGTTGGGAGAAGCTGGACGCCGTACGCGACGGCCGCGTCTATGTGGTCTCACCGGCGATCGGGACCGGACCGGATAAGTTCATCGGCGCGCTCTACTTCGCGCGGATCTTCCACCCGGAACTCTTCGCTGATATCGATCCGGACGAGGTTCTGCAGGATTACTACGAGCGGTTCCACGGGCAAAGGTTCCCAGGAACCTTCGTTTACCCAGCGCTATGATTAAGCAACCTGTCGCTATCTGTGCTTCGTCAAGCAGTGAGGCTTACAGCCGATTCACCGCCAGGAAGATCTTGGCCAGTTTGTTGATCCTCGCCCTTCTAGTGGTGGTGGCCCTGGTGGCCACCACCATAGGGGGGGTGGATTTGGGGGTAGGTGCGGTTGCTCGTTCGATCGTTGCCCGCATAGCCCCCTGGAGTGGGCTAACGGTCGATCCGATGGCCGATGTCATCGTCGGGCACCTGCGGCTCCCGCGGATCGTGATGGGGATCCTCGCCGGGGGCGGTCTGGCGATCGCCGGAGCAGCGATGCAAGGGGCGTTGCGGAATCCGTTGGTGTGCCCGTTCACCATCGGTGTTGCCTCAGGGGCCGCCCTGGGGGCATCGCTCGCTATCATCGCCGGGTTCGGGTTGATCGGCATGGGGCGGTATGTAGTTATGACTAACGCATTCCTCTTCGCCATGGGTACCTCGCTTCTCATTCTGGGTGTGGCGCGGTTGCGCGGGGTGACGCCGGAGTCGTTCCTGCTGGTAGGAATCGCGCTGATGAGCTTCTTCGGCGCCGCGACCGGGCTGTTGCAGTTCGTCGCCACGGAAGGGGAGCTGGTAGCGGTGGTTCATTGGATGTTCGGTTCCCTCACCGGCTCGTCATGGGTGAATATCGCCACCGTGGCCATCGTGCTCCTCATCTGCATTCCGATAATGATCAGATACTCGTGGGACCTCAATGCAATGGCCTGCGGCGGTGATGAGGTCAGCAAGAGCCTGGGGGTTAATTGTGGCCGGGTGCGCACCGTGTCTATGCTCTTGGCATCGCTTATCGCGGCGAGCATCATCACCTTCACCGGGTTGATTGCGTTCGTCGGGCTTGTCGCACCGCATATCACGCGCCTGTTGATCGGAGCTGATCATCGCTTCCTCTTGCCGGCGTCAATAGCGATGGGGGCACTCTTGCTTGTGATAGCAGACACCATCGGCCGCACGATCGTCTCGCCGGTGATAATTCCGGTGGGCATCGTCATCTCGTTCGTCGGCGCGCCGTTCTTCTTCTACTTGCTGATGGTCAGGAGGAGGGAATATTGGCAGTAAAACTAGAAATTAATGGAATCAGTTTCAGTTATGGTTCCCGCAGAGCATTGCGTGACGCGATCCTTACGATTGACGGCAGCGAGGTAGTGAGCCTAGTCGGGCCGAACGGCTCCGGCAAGACAACGCTCCTCAAGTGCATCAACCGGATACTGAAGCCGAAAGGCGGCGTCGTGATCGTCGCCGGAAAGGATGTGAGCAGGATCGGGTTGAAGGAGATCGCCCGCTCCGTGGGCTACGTGCCGCAGAGCGCTGCGCATTCGTTCCCGGTCTCGGTCTTCGACACCGTGCTCCTGGGGCGCAGGCCGTACGTAAGCTGGGGGATCAGTCCCCAGGACAAAGAGGTCGTCGCCGAGGCGATCGCCCTGATGGGGCTGGAGGAGTTTGCGCTTCGTCAGTTTAACGAGCTCTCCGGCGGAGAACGGCAGCGCGTGCTGATCGCGCGGGCGCTCGCCCAGCAGCCGCAGGTTCTCCTCCTCGATGAGCCGACGAGCAATCTTGATATCAAGCACCAACTCGAGGTGCTGCAGATCGTGCGCATGGTTGCGACCGAACGCGAGATCGCGGTGGTGATGGCGATCCATGATCTGAACATGGCCTCCCGCTTCTCCGACACGATCGTCTGCCTGCGCCGCGGGGAGATCTACGATATCGGTTCGCCCGCCGATGTGATCACCGAAGAGACGATCAGGACGGTCTACGAGGTGGAGGTGGCGATCAACGGCAATTCCGGCCGGCCGCATATTGTCCCGCTGGCACCGGTTGCGGTGGCGGTGAATTAGGATGGAGGTAAGTTAGGATGGAATGGACGAAAGAGGCACAGCAATACCTCAAGCGGGTTCCTCCGTTCGTGCGGTCGATGGCCGAGCGGGGTGTGGAGGAGCACGCACGCAGCCAAGGTATGGATACGATAACCGTCGAGCTGCTCGCTCAGTACAAGGCCAAGGCGATGGGCGGGAATAGCGGTGATCATTCCTCCTCCGATGCGGCGCCCCCGGCGCGGATCAATGAAGGGGAGGTCTATCGCTATACGACCGGGCTTACCGAAGATGAAGAATGGTTCTGGGCCAGAGAGGGTGTCGACCCTCTCGGTCACGCCTTTGCCCGCAAGAGGGCGGTGCACGCCGGTGCGAGCGGGGAGTTCCTCGCCGAGGAGCAGGTTCTGTCAACCTGGCAGGAGCTGGTAAACCGGCCGGACCACTCCCGCGGACGGACGGTGTACATCCACATCCCGTTCTGCCGAAATCACTGTCTCTACTGCGGGTTCTACCGCTACCCGGTTCGACCGGGTGACAGCGCCCGCTACACCGACGCGCTCCTCCACGAGCTGAAGCTGATCTCAAGCGACGCGGCTGTGGTGAGTCATCCGATTCACGCCGTCTATCTCGGTGGGGGTACCCCCACCGATCTAGAGGCCGGTGACCTCAAGCGACTGCTTTCCGCGATTGCCGGCATCCTCCCGCTCAGCAACGACTGCGAGATCACGGTCGAGGGGAGACTGTACGGGTTCACCGATGAGAAGATGGAGGCCTGCATCGAAGGTGGGGCCAACCGGTTCTCCTTCGGGGTGCAGAGCTTCGATACGCAAGTGCGTCGCCAGATGGGGCGGGTGCTCGACCGGCAAGAGACGATCGATGCGCTGAACCGCGTCTGCGAACTGGACCAGGGACCCGTGGCGATCGACCTCATCTACGGCTTGTCCGGCCAGACGCTGGCGATCTGGGAGGAGGACGTACGAACCCTGATCGAGGAGACGCTGATCGACGGGGTGTCGCTCTATCAGTTGAACATCTTCTCCGGGAGACCCCTGAGCACCGCCATCGAGGCGGGGAAGGTCGCTGCACCGGCGGACATCCCGCTGCAGGCGCGGATGTTCGCAACTGGTCGGGAGATGCTCGCCTCCGCGCGGTTTAAACGTCTCTCCATGAGCCATTGGGGGCGTACAGTGAAGGATCGCAGCCGTTACAACCGATTCGTCCGCCACGGCGGGGTCTGCATCCCGCTCGGCTGCGGCGCTGGCGGGCTGCTGCACGGCTACCGCTTCTTTCAAGAGGGGGAGCTGAAGGATTACTATGCGCGGCTCGCCGCCGGGGACAAGCCGGTCGCCACAGCGATGCGTCTTCCGGATGATGCGCCCCTCTTCCAGGCGATAGCCGGTCAGATAGACGAAGGCGCGCTGAATCTTGCTATGCTTTCAGAGAGGCACGGCTGCGATCTCAACGGGTTGATAGATCCCCTGCTTGCCCAGTGGGAGAGGATCGGGCTGATCGAGCGTGCCGACGACGGTTGGATCGAGCTCACCGTGGCAGGGGAGTTCTGGCACGTCAACCTGGCGCAAGGGATGATCGACTACTATTCCAAATACAGCAGAAAGGAGCAACAATGCGTACATTGATCACTTACGACACGGTCTACGGCTCAACCGCGCAGGTCGCGGCGTGGATCGGAGAGCGGCTGGAGGGGTTTAACGATATGGAGGATGTCACGGTAACCCGGATCGGGGAGGATTTCGATCTGTCCGCCTACGACATGGTTATCATCGGCAGTCCCATCTACCGCAACGATCAGATTCTGGAGAGCGTCACCGCCTTTGTCACCAAGAACAAGGATGTGCTGGCCGAAAAGAAGGTCGGGATCTTCGTGGTGGCACTCGACATCGGCGGCGCCTACTACTTCGGCCGATTCACCGGAGGGCTGGAGTATCTGAAGGAGTTTGCCGCGCTGTTCGCCAAACCGCCCATCTACGGCAAAGTGCTCGGCGGCGAACAGATCCCCACCAGGCTGAGCGCTGAGGACCGAGAGAGCCTGCTCAATTTCTACCGCCGGGTGATGGGAAGCGACGAGATTCCCTATCGCTACAGCATGGATAAACCGAAGGTGTGGGAGTATGCCGCGCGGTTCTACAAGTATGCAAATCGTTAGGTTGAAGGGGTTGTGCTTCGCCGTCTGACTCTCCGAATGCCCGGATGGAAAAGTGGGACTAGCAGGTGGATTGCTGAAGATGTTAGGGAAGCAAGTCCGTAAACCCAATGGATGGTGCGGCTGGATCTTCGGCCACTTGTATTCCCTTTTGCCTATCGATCATACTGACGCCATTACTAATTTACCAACGCAGCCCCAGCCTGAGCATGTTCCGGAGGGAACTAATCGAGTTTGCCAGGGGTTTGAATTGATGATCAGAGAGTTGTCCCATTGCTAGAAAAGGGGGGTGATAAAGAGGTGAAAAATGAATGACAAAACCGTTGCAAC
>QLUN01000006.1 GCA_018725455.1 Chloroflexota bacterium | reverse complement strand
TATTCAAAACCCAAACGCTTGATTCTATCGAGCATGGAAGCCGTAGCCTCATTGCCGAGACGGCGATGACATTCGGAGGTAAGTCGCTTCAGTAGCTTCTTGTCTATCAGTTCATTGCGGAACCGAAGCTCATCAGGCAAGGCGTCATTGAAAATAATGCGACCAATGCTGGTCTTAATCGGTCGATGGTCGATAGTCGATAGTCTTCCCCACCCCGGACTGCCGACTGATTTAACTGTTATCTCGGCCCCAAGATCGATAATGCCCAGATCATAAGCCATCCTGGCATCCTCGAGGTCGGCGAAACTCATCCCTTCCCCTTTGGATCCGGGGCTGATGATGGTCAGGTAATAACACCCGAGAGCCAATTCCATAGTAGGCACCACCACTGGGTCCCCTGAACTCGACAAAAGCATATTCTGGGTGCTGATCATCACCTTCCTGGCTTCTTCGATAGCCAGCCTGGAAAGGGGGACATGAACCGCCATCTGATCGCCATCAAAGTCGGCGTTGAAGGCAGCACACACCAGAGGATGAAGCTGGATAGCACTGTCATCGATAAGGATCGGTTGGAAAGCCTGAATGCCGAGGCGATGCAAGGTCGGAGCTCGATTCAACAAGACCGGGTGGTCCCGTACTATTTCCTCCAGCATATCCCAGACAACCGGGTTTCCTTGTTCCACCATCCGTTTGGCGCTCCGGACATTGTAGGCCAGCCCTCGGGCTATGAGGCTGCGCATGACAAAGGGTTTGAACAGCTCTAGTGCCATCCGCTTGGGCAGACCACACTGGTGCAGTTTAAGCTCGGGACCAGCCACAATAACCGAGCGACCGCTATAGTCGACCCGCTTCCCGAGCAGATTCTGGCGAAAGAGTCCCTGCTTGCCCCGCAACATGTCTGAGAGCGATTTCAGTTCATGTCCGCTACGGGTAGCTACCGCCCGGCCTCGGCGTCCGTTATCGATAAGCGAATCGACGGCCTCCTGAAGCATGCGTTTCTCGTTGCGAATGATGACCTCCGGAGTGCCCATCTCCATGAGCCGTTTAAGCCGATTGTTGCGGTTGATTACCCTTCGGTAGAGATCATTGAGATCGCTGGTAGCAAATCGTCCCCCATCAAGCTGAACCATAGGCCGAAGCTCAGGGGGTATGACCGGAAGCATGGTCATAATCATCCACTCCGGCTTTGTTCCTTGTTTCAAGAATGCTTCAACCACGCGAAGCCTCTTGATAGCTTTCTTCCAATGCTGGCCGGATCTGGTGGCAACCTCCTGATGAAGCTCCTGGCGTAGTTTCTCTAAATCGAGACAAGTGAGAGCTTCGCGGATGGCCTCAGCGCCCATCTTAGCCTCGAACATGTCCCCCCACCGGCGTTTCAGTTCGCGATATTCGTTCACCCCCAGGAGTCTCCGGGGCTCGATTTCCTCCAGCTCTTCAATTTTGGCCACGAGTTCTTCAGGGTCCAGTCGATAGTCGTTAGTCGATAGTCCACCGCCCCTCCCCTGCTGACTACTGACTGCTGACTGCTGACTGCTGACTGCCGACTGCTGACTGTCATCACGCTGCATCAATTCAAATTCCAGATCATCCTTGAGCTTGTTGATGGTTTGCACTCGGACATCTTCATCTACGCTAGTGATGATAAACTTGGCGAAGTAGATTACCTGTTCCAGTTTTTTAGGTGAGAGATCGAGAAGGAGCCCGAGACGACTCGGGGTTACCTTAACGAACCAGATATGAGCCACCGGCGCAGCAAGATGGATATGCCCCATGCGTTCCCGGCGTATCGAGGAGTGAGCCACTACAACGCCGCACTTATCACAGATGACACCCCTATATCTGATCTTCTTATACTTGCCACAATAGCACTCGAAGTCCTTGGTGGGACCAAATATCCGCTCGCAGAAAAGCCCGTCCCTTTCTGGTTTCAGGGTGCGATAGTTGATCGTCTCCGGTTTAGTCACCTCACCGTAAGACCAACTCTTTATCTGCTCTGGCGAGGCGAGACTAAGACGGATGCTACTGAAATCATTGTAGGGGCTCGATTTATCGAACCCTGAATTCGGCATTATTCGTCCTCCTCGATTTCCATACCGGTTAGATTTATCCCCAATCTCGGTATCTCATCAGGCAAAGCATTCGGGCGCAGTACCTGCTCATCCTCTTTGCCCAGTAATTCAATTGCCAGTCCCAGACTCTGCAATTCCATGATCAACATTTTGAAAGATTCTGATACCCCCAGACTCAGGATTTCCTCGCCCTTGACGATGGCTCCATAGGTCATTACTCGTCCTATCACATCATCTGATTTGATAGTGAGCATCTCCTGGAGGTTGTATGCCGCACCGTAAGCTTCCAGAGCCCAGACCTCCATTTCGCCAAACCGCTGTCCCCCGAATTGAGTCTTGCCTCCCAGGGGCTGCTGAGTTATGAGTGAGTAAGGGCCTGTGGAGCGAGCGTGTATCTTGTCCTCCACCAGATGGATGAGTTTCATCATATACATACAGCCCACTGTCACCGGTTCGTCGAATGCTTCACCGGTGCGTCCATCATAGAGTGTCATCTTTCCCGAGATTGGCGGAGCCTTCTTCTTCTCTCGGTAAATCTGCTGTGCCGCTTGCTCCAATTCCTCATCCGTCAATAGTCGATAGTCGATAGTCGCTAGTCCCCCGCTCCCTCTCGACTGCCGACTGCTGACTGCTGACTGTTGACGCTCGACTTCTTCAAGCCAGAGCACAAGACAAGCCCGCCTGGCCTCGCCATTAGCGAAGCGTCTATTTTCACCAAATATCTTCTCGCTGTCGAAACCGTGCTGGTCAAGCCAGACCTTCGCAGTCGATAGTTGATAGTCGATAGTCGATAGTTCAGGCTGGGGAGGGGGACTGCCGACTGCTGACTGCTGACTAGCGACTGCCATAATCCATGCCCGAGCCAAAGCGTCCTCAATAGCGGTCTCATCGGCCCCATTGAAAACCGGGGTTACTACCTTGAGGCCGAGATTCTGTGCTGCCCAGCCAAGGTGGGTCTCCAGGAGTTGCCCGATATTCATGCGCGAGGGAACACCCAGAGGGCTGAGAACGACATCCACCGGCCGACCATCAGCCAGGTAAGGCATGTCTTCAACAGGAAGTATCCTGGCGATGACCCCCTTATTGCCGTGGCGACCGGCCAGTTTGTCACCCACCGAGACCTTCCTCTTCTGGGCCACCGATACCCTTATCATTTTACCAACGCCCGCATCCAGTTCATCGCCGGGTAGTTTTTTCAGCGGTCCTCCACAGCGTTTGCATTCCTCATTAGCAAGCTTCACACCATAGCCGAACTCTTTGCCGCACCTCTCGCACCGATACCTGAATCGGTAAAAGCACTTCACATCAATCACCGTACCCGACTCCCCATGAGGCATTCGCAGTGAGGTGTCCTTGACGTCCCGCGCCTTTTCACCAAAGATAGCCCGAAGTAGTTTCTCCTCGGCAGTGAGAACACGTTCGCCTTTGGGCGTGATCTTGCCTGCCAGAATATCTCCCGCCGAAACCTCAGCTCCAATACGCACCACCCCGTCTTCGTCCAGATTGCGCAGGCTATTCTCACCAACGTTGGGAATGTCCTGGGTGATCTCCTCTGGACCTAATTTCGTTTCCCTGGCTTCCACCTCGTACTTCTCGATGTGAATCGAAGTGAATTTATCTTCTTGAATCAACCCCTCCGAGATGACGATAGCATCTTCAAAAGTGTAGCCTTCCCAGCTTAGAAACGCACAGATGACGTTCTGGCCCAGCGCGAGTTCCCCTCCATCCGTGGCTGAACCATCGCCCAGGACCTGCCCCTTCTTCACCCGTTCCCCTTTGCTTACCCTGGGGTACTGCGTAATGCAAGTTCCTTGATTGCTCCGGGCAAACTTCCGGAGGCGACTGGCGTAGTCTTGGCCATCGTCACCACGGAGAATGACTTGCGTAGCCGTGGCCGATATTATCTCGCCATCAACCGGGGCAAAAACTACCTGACCGCCGTCACGGGCTATTTCTCTCTCCATCCCGGTCCCCACGATAGGAGATTCGGGACAGAGGAGAGGGACTGCCTGGCGCTGCATGTTCGAACCCATCAATGCTCGATTGGCGTCGTCATGCTCCAGGAATGGTATCAACGAGGTGCTGACACTGACAATCTGATTAGGGGAGATGTCCATGAGCTCTATTTTATCAGGACTCTCCACCACGAATTTCTCACCGTCCCTGGCCTCAACTTTGCTGCCGATGAATTGATTATTCTCATCCAGCCTGGTATTTGCCTGGGCTATGATGTATTTATCCTCTTCATCAGCGGGGAAATACTCTATCTCCGATGACACGAAGGGCTTTCCATCTAATCCCTTCACCACTTTGCGATAGGGGGTCTCGATGAAACCGAATTCATTGACCTGGGCATAAATAGCCAGTGAGGTGATCAAGCCTATATTGCGCCCCTCCGGTGTCTCGATAGGACAGATTCTTCCGTAATGAGAGTAATGAACATCGCGCACCTCAAACCCGGCACGGTCTCGGGAGAATCCCCCAGGACCCAGGGCTGAAAGCCGACGTTTGTGAGTTAGCTCCGCCAGAGGATTGGTTTGATCCATAAACTGAGAGAGGCGGGAACTGCCGAAGAACTCCCTTACAGCCGCAACCACTGCGCGGTTGTTAACCAGAGTGTTAGGGGTAGCCGCTCCGGTTCCCAGAAGACTCATTCTTTCCCTGATCGATCTCTCCATGTGAAGCAATCCCATCCGGAGATGGCTCTGCAAGAGTTCCCCTACTGCTCGCACACGCCGATTGCCCAAATGATCTATGTCATCAGAGGCATCCAGGCCATTATTGACCAGGATGAGGCGGCGCACAATGGCCACCAGATCCTCCGGCGAGAAAGTCTGGTTTGTGAGAGGACGATCAAGGCCAAGCCGCTTATTTAATTTATAGCATCCACCCTTACCTAACCGGTACCGACGCGGATCGAAAAGGAGGGCGTATATTAGCCCACGAGCATTTTCCACGGTAGGCGGCTCACCAGGTCTCGATTTCCGGAAGAACTCGATGAGCGCATCCTGCTCATTTCTGACCTGCGGGTCTTGTTCCATTGTAGCCTTGATGAACGATCGCTGAGCACCGGTGTCCACATCGGCAAACAACGCCAAAAGATCCTCATCCCGACCGTAACCAACAGCACGAAGCAGGGTGGTAACCGGGATCTTGTGCTTGCGATCTATCTTCACCGAGATCGTTCCTCGGTTTGAAGTCTCAAACTCAACCCATGCGCCGCGGTCCGGTATGACCTTGGCAAGGCCCAGTCTACGTCCGGTTACAGGGTCCATTTCTACCGTGAAATAAACCCCTGGGGAACGAATAAGCTGATTTACAATCACTCGCTCGGCACCATTGATGATAAAGGTGCCCCTCGGAGTAATAACGGGGAAGTCACCCATAAAAAAGTCGTCCTTTTCTATAATTTCCCCGGTTTCCTTTATGATTAATTTTATCTTTACCTTTAAGGGAGCGGCATAGGTTAGATCACATCCGAGGCATTCGCCCTCCGAATATTTTGGCTCACCAAACTCATGGTTAAGAAAATAGAGCTCGAAACGGTTACCGGCGTAATCTTTGATGGGTGAAATTTCCTCGAAGAGTTCCTTTAGTCCCTCACCCCTAAACCAGCGATAGGAACTGTGCTGGATTCGGATTAAGTCCGGAATTCCAACGACTTCCGGAATCCGGGCAAAGGATTTCCGGGTGGCATGAGGGGTGAGAGCAGGTAAGAGAGTGGATGAAATCACTCTATACGCTCCAATAGAGGCGCAGATAGCCCCCTACCACTGTACCAAAACAGATTGGAGGCCGATATTAAATTAGAGGGTCTGATATGAGGGCAGATATCCAGGGCAACAACGTTTAAGTATACCATATGCTGGTGTATTTGTCAAGCGGGCACGGCTGGCCAAGCAATAGTTCCACCAATCTTTTGCGTAAATAGCTGAAACACCGAGATGAGAGCGGAAAGTCTGGCATGTGGGCAAGTATCCAGGGCAACAACGTTTAAGTATACCATATGCTGGTGTATTTGTCAAGCGGGCGCGGCTGGCCAAGCAATAGTTCCACCAAAGTAACAACTCTACTTTAGCTTAACACATGTTAGCCAGCTTGTCAAGCGCTATCAATCCCATCTTCACCAACCATCTCCACAAGCTGTTGGTGAAGATGCGGACAATAGTTTACGCTAAGACCTGGCATGTCCAGTGTGACCGTGCCGATGCTATTGGACGCTTCGCTAATGGTAAGATACACTCTGTCTTCGCCCGGGAATTGCTCCAGGGTGGCGAAGATCTGTTGCAATCGAGCGATATCCTCCTGGACATCCTCGGTCTGAGATATGCTGATGGTGACGCGTCGGGGTGGTGGGGGGGGTGAACCGATAGTCCAGGGGATCTCCAATGGTTCACCGGGTCGATAAGCCACTGCGCCCTGACAATTGAGCTGCACGCGTTCACCACGCAGTCTAATCTTTCCCCGTACCAGCAGAGTATTCCCCACGTTCCAAAGCTCCTCGGTCTGTTTATATACCTCCGACCAGGCAGTAACCTCGACATTACCGCCTATGTCTTCGAGGACCGCACTGACGAAGGGGCGATTGTTCCGGGTCATTCCCTTGCGCACCGTTGCTACGTAACCCCCCAGAGTCACTTCCTGTCCTGTCATCTCCTCATCGATCTGACCACAGAAAGCAGTGATCTTATCGCCAAGGTCACTTACTATCGATACCAGCGGGTGTGCCGATAGATAAATGCCGAGCAACTCCTTCTCCCAACCCAACGCTTCACTGTCGGGTATCTCAATGCCCTCCAGCTCCAGCGCTGGAACCGGAGCCGTTGCGCTTTCTCCCCAAAGATCAAACATGGTCGCCTGCCCACTCTCCTGCAGTTGTTGTTCCTGCTGTGAGAGTCGCAGGATACGATCTATGCCCGCAAGCAGTGCGCCGCGACTTCCCGGGGTTCGATAAATCGAACCCCTACTAAGAGAGTCCAGTGCCCCCACCTTAATGAGGCTTTCCAGGGCTCGCTTGTTGAGTCCACGCAGATCAGCTCGGCGGCAGAAGTTCTCCAGCGACTTGAAAGGCCCCCCTTTTTCCCGAGCAGTGATGATCGGCTCAATAGCGGTCTCGCCTACATTCTTGATATCGCCCAATCCAAAGCGGATGGCCATATCAGTCGAGAGTCGAGAGCCGCTAGTCCGAAGGCTGAAGGCTGAAGGCTGAAGGCTGAAGTCCCTACCCCCCTTCAGACTATCATCGACGGCTAACTGCTGACTGCTGACCATTTTCTCGATGGCAAAGGTTCGCTTGCTTCGATTGACATCCGGGGGAAGCACCGGGATCCCCAATCGCCGGCACTCACTCACTACCGTTGCAATCTTACTCTGATTCCCGGCATTAGCGATTAGCAGGGCCGTCATAAACTCTATCGGATAATTGGCCTTGAGATAAGCAGTCTTATAAGCGATCAGGGCATAGCTTGTCGCGTGAGCTTTGTTGAAGGCGTATCCGGCAAATGGCTCGATGAGGTTGAATACGTCCTCGGCCACCTTTTGAGGGAAACCCAGTGTCCTCGCACCGGCGATGAACCGATCGCGTTCCGCCTGCATTATCTCTGGTATCTTCTTCCCCATAGCCTTACGCACGATGTCCGCTTCTCCCAGGGTATAGCCGGCGAAGGCCTGAGTGATCAGAAGAACTTGATCCTGGTAGACTATCACGCCATAGGTCTCCTCGAGAATCTTCTCCAGGGAGGGGTGGGGAAACCGGAGAGGTATCCGCTTGTGTTTGGAATCGATGAAGGTGGGAATATGTTGTTTTGGCCCCGGGCGGTGGAGAGCGACCATGGCGACTATTTCACTGAAATTATTGGGCTTGAGCTCCTTGATGTACCGCCGCATTCCAGCACCTTCGAGCTGGAAAACGCCGGTGGTCTCCCCGGTAGAGAGCAGATCGAACGTCCTGGCGTCATCCAGAGGTATCCGATCCAGGTTGATCTCCGTCGGAGGTAATGGGTGAGATGACCTATTACCCTCTCTTTGGGATACAAGCTCTCTGGTCTTCCCCAGTACAGTGAGGTTGGCGAGGCCCAGGAAGTCCATTTTAAGGAGTCCGATCCTGGCGATGTCCTCCATAGCCAACTGTGTGGTGGGCAGCCCACCGAGTCCCGAGTCCCGAGTCCCGAGTCCTGAGTCCTCGACCCCCGACTCTCGACTCTCGACTCGGTACTTCGTTGGGCGTTGCAGTGCCACATGCTTGATTAGAGGTTCATCGGAGATGACGATTCCAGCGGCATGGGTCGAAGCGTGACGAGCCACACCCTCAAGCCTGGTTGCGGTATCAACGAGTCGCCTTATCTCCTTGTCACTGCGATACATGTCGCTCAATTCGCTGATTTCCTCAAGCGCACCACTGAGGGTGCTTGCGATGGGAGGGACCAGGCGAGCTACGCGATCGACCTGTCCATAGGGCATACCCAGCGCTCGTCCCACATCCCTCAGGGCTGCTCTGGCCCCCATGGTTCCGAAGGTGACAATCTGAGCCACGCGATCGATACCGTGCCTTTGAGACACGTAACGGATAACTTCATTGCGGCGATCATCCTGAAAATCAAGGTCGATATCCGGCATTTCCTTGCGTTCCACATTGAGAAAGCGCTCGAAAACCAGCTTATGAGTCAATGGGTCGATGTCGGTGATGCCAAGGCAATAGAGCACCAGGCTGGCGGCAGCACTTCCTCGGACCCCAAAGAGAATCCCCTGCCTCCGAGTCCAGGAGATCACATCCCAAATGACGAGGAAGTAATTGGCAAACTCGGTCTGTCTGACGACCTCAAGCTCATAGAACAGGCGCTCCTCGACGGTCGATAGTCGATAGTCGATAGCCGATAGTCCCCCGCCCCCAGGACTGCCAACTGCTGACTGCCGACTGATGACGTCGGGATAGCGGCTTATCATTCCCTGCAAGCAGAGGTCAGTTAGGTACTCGTCGGCGGTCTTGTCCTGGGGTATGTCTATCTGGGGCAAATGGAGGCGGCCGAATTCGAGCTGGAGGTCGCATATTTCGGCGATGCGTCCGGTGTTCTCTATAGCCAGTGGGTGATCGGGGAATAGGTCGGCCATCTCCTGAGGGCTCTTGAGGTAGAAAGAATCATCCGCCATGCGGAGGCGTTTCTCATCGTAGATAGTGCTATTCGTCTGGATACAGAGCAAGATGTCGTGAAAGGGGGCATCACCCTTATCGATGTAATGGATATCGTTGGTCGCTACCAACGGCAACCCCAATTTCCGGCCCATGGCGACGAGTTCCTTATTGATCCGAGTCAGTTCCGGTATAGCGTGATCCTGAATCTCGAGATAGAAATCGCCGAAGACTTCGTGGTACCACATGGCTGCCCTCTCAGCATCTTTTCGACGTCCTTGCTGAATCAGTGTCCCCAGTTCACCTTTAGGGCAGGCAGAAAGGGCGATCAAACCCTCGTGGTACTGTGATAGCAACTCCTTATCAACGCGTGGCTTATAATAGAACCCCTCGAGATACCCCCGGCTGCTGAGTTGCAGTAGATTGCGATAGCCAATCTCGTTCTTAGCCAGGACAACTAGATGGTAAGGGGTCTTTTCCGCTCCCCCCCTTGAGCTGCGCTCTCCATGAGAGAGGTACAGCTCGCAGCCGAGAATCGGTTTTATCCCGGCCTCCTTAGACTGAAGATAGAACTGGATGAGGCCGTACAGGGAGCCATGGTCGGTGATCGCTAACGCTTCCATCCCCAACTCTTTACTGCGCTGAATCAACCGGGGAATGCGACACATGCCGTCGAGCAAGCTGTATTCGGTGTGGACATGAAGGTGAGTGAACATCATTGAATAGTGACTGGTAACTGGTGATTAGTGATCGGTGATTGGGTTTACCCCGTATCCCCAATTACCAATTACCAATTATCTCCTAGCAGCGCTTCGACAAACTCCTCTGCTTTGAAGGGGGCTAAGTCATCCGGCCCTTGCCCCGTCCCGATAAAGAGAATCGGTATCTTTAGTTCATCAACTATAGCAAGGACAATACCTCCCCGTGATGTGCTATCGAGCTTGGCCAGGATGATACCATCAACCCCTGGGGTTCGATAAATCGAACCCCTACTAGACGTTTCGCTAAGCGCTTCACTAAAATACCTTGCCTGGCTCAGCCCGTTCTGGCCGGTGTTAGCATCGAGGACCAGGAGCACCACCGGGTCAACCCCCGCTCTGGTGATTACCCGGCGTATCTTCTTGAGTTCCTCCATCAGGTTGAACTTGGTCTGGATGCGGCCGGCGGTATCGGCGATGAGAACATCGGCCTTGCGCCTTCGTGCTGCCTCCAACGCGTCGAAGACCACCGCTCCGGGGTCGCCTCCCGGCTGGCTGGAGATCACATCGACTCCCAGCCGCTCTCCCCAATGTTTAAGCTGATCAATTGCCGCCGCCCGAAAGGTGTCGGCGGCAGCGAGTATTACCCTCTTGTCCTGACCTTTGAGGTTATGGGCAAGCTTGGCGATCGAGGTGGTCTTGCCGGTGCCATTAACCCCGACCACCAGTACAACGGTCGATAGTCGATAGTCGATAGTCGATAGTCCCCCGCCCGCCCCCCATTGACTGACGACTGCTGACTGCCGACTGCCGACTGTTGACTGCTTCAAGATACCGACCATCTCTTCCCCTAAAAGCGCTTGTATCCTTGCCGCATCTTGCACCCGCTCGTTTTTCACCCTTGCCTTAACTGCTTCGATGAGCTTAAGCGAGGTATTGATGCCCACATCACCGGCGATGAGCAGTTCCTCCAGGTCATCCCACAGTTCATCATTGATAAGGGAACGACCAAAGATACCGCCTATCTTCTCCCGCCAGAGTTCACGGGTGCGTTCCATACTCTGACGGGTTCTCTTGAATATGTTAAACAAGGTTCCTCCCGCCTTACCAGTCGATAGTCGATAGTCCCCCGCCCCTCCCCGACTACTGACTGTCGACTGTCGACTGCTGACTAGTGACTACTAGTAATGCCGCCCGTGCTGCTTCTTGTTCTGCGGCACGCTTGCTTCTGCCACTGCCCCGTCCCAGCAAGGTCTCGCCGGCGAAAACATCCACCACAAATACCCTATCGTGATCCGGTCCAGTCACATCGTCTGTTCGGTAGACCGGGGTCAACCGTTGTTCCGCCTGCACCACTTCCTGCAGCCTGGACTTGGGATCCTTCTCCAGTTTCCCCGCGATGGCTCGTTCCAGTTCCTCCCCCAGAATACGCAGCACGAACTCCCGGGCAATGTCGAATCCCTGGTCGACAAAGACGGCACCGATAACGGCTTCGAGGGCACAGGCAAGGTTCCGCTGGCGATACCGGCCTCCACTCTCTATCTCCCCCTTTCCCAGACAAAGATAATCGCCCAGATTCAACGAGTGGGCAATGAGTGCCAGCGTCTCCGTACGCACCAGAGCCGATCGCAGATTGGTCAAATCCGCTTCTGAGAAGTCGAGAGACTCGTAGTAGAGTCTTTCAGCAACCACGTGTCCAAGCAGAGCATCCCCTAAGAATTCCAACCGTTCGTTCGAGGACAAAGGAAAATCATCAGCCTCATTCAGGTAAGAGCGATGGACGAGTGCTTGCTGAAGATGAGATACATCCTCAAAAGTGACCCCGAGGATATTTTGCAGAGAATCGAGTCGAGTCAATTCACCTGCCAGTTGCGATGCCTCACTATCTTCAATCTGTTCAATCTTCATCCCTTCGACTCCGCTCAGGACAGGCCCTTTCTGACCTTGAACTGAGTGGTCAGCGGTTAGCTCCCCACCCCGCTCCTGACAACTGAAAGCTCGTCCACCCATTCCTATGATAATCACCTCATCTTCGGCTGTCAAGGGGGAGGATGTGTTATAATTAAAGTGCTATTTGGAGTATTCCTGTGCCCTTATTTTATGCCGTTGCCACTGCTACGATGAAGGCCCTCCTGGTATCACTCACTCGCTGGGAGGTGAAAGGCCGGGAGAACGTGCCCCGAAAAGGACCGCTCATCGTGGTGGCCAATCATCTCAGTATGATCGACCCGCCGCTGATTAGCGCCAGCGTTCCCCGCCGTATATTCTTTATGGCCAAGGAGGAACTCTTTAGATCTCGGGGCGGGGCTTTTGTTCGCTGGTTGGGGGCCTTCCCGGTGCGGCGAGGCACACCGGATAGAAGGGCTATTCGTCAGGCCATGAAAGTACTGGAAAGGGGGCAGACTCTAGGCATGTTTCCCGAGGGGAAGAGAAGCCCCAATCACCAGATGAACGAAGCTGAGTTTGGCGTTGCCATGATTGCGCTTCGTTCCGGCGTCTCGATTCTTCCCGTGGGCATCTGGGGGAGCGAGAATGTCAAGGGACCCGGATTCATCTGTCAGCGCCCCAGCATTACCGTTACCATCGGCCAACCCTTTTCCCTTCCCAGAAACGAGAGTAAGCTGACCAGGGAACAGTTGGTTCAAGCAACTTCTCTAATCATGGGACACGTTGCCGCAGTCTTGCCGCCGGAATATCGAGGCATCTGGGGGTGTCACAGTGGAGATTAGACTAACCTCCGAGAAAGGATTCTGCTTCGGCGTCCGGCGAGCAATCGAGATGGCGGAAAACGCACTCACGAGTCAGGAGTCGGGGAGGGGGACTAATGACTCTAGACTCTCGACTGGCAGACGGCTGGCAAGCCTGGGGGCAATCGTGCACAACAGGCAGGTAACTGAGCGCCTTATGGACCGAGGAATGCGTATAATCGAAAGCCTGGACGAAGCAAGTGGCGATACCCTGCTTATTCCCTCACACGGAGTAGGACGGCAAATTATGAGCCAGATAGATGCCCGCGATGTGATCGACGCCACCTGCCCGATCGTGCGCCATGCCCAGGAGATAGCTTATAGGTTACATCGAGAGGGCTTTATGGTGTTGGTCTTCGGCGATGCATCGCATACGGAAGTCAAAGGCTTACTCTCCTGGAGCGGAGAGAGTGGAATGGCCACTACCAGGGTCCCAAAGTTGAGCCCCTCGATCCGCCGTATCGGTGTTCTCTCTCAGACTACACAAATCCAAACAGAGTTTGCCGCTTTTCTGGCACAGCTTATGGATTCCCAACTGGCTTCATTGTCTGAAATATACGTATTCAACACCATATGTGACGCCACGATCAGACGCCAGGCAGCAGCCCTGCAACTTGCCTCGGAGGTCGACTTAATGCTGGTCATTGGAGGACATGATAGCGCTAACACGAGGCACCTCGCCGAGATATGCAGCTCTACCGGCGTGAGAACACTGCACATCGAAAGTGCCGATGAGCTCGATAGGAAGCGGTCAGCGGTCAGCGGTCAGCGGTCAGGGGTGGGGGCTGACAACTGTAAGCTGACAACTGTTAGCTCGATAGGTGTTGCCGGGGGAGCATCCACCCCGGAATGGGTTATCGAGGAGGTTATCCGCGTGATTAGTGAATGGTGATTAGTGACCAGTCAACAGTTACCAATCACTATTTACCGAACTCATCTTGCAGTGTCTCGCAGAATATGCTATATTTAACATGGCGGAAAGTGGGGAATGACCCACTTTTTTAGTTTGTACCCCGAAAGACAAGGGAGCCTGGATGAAAAGCGATTTCCTGTTAGCCATTGCCCAACTGGCAGCGGAGAGAAATTTGCCCAAGGATCTGGTCTTCAAAGCGGTGGAGGCCGCCTTGCTGTCAACCTATAAGAAGGATGACTCTACCAAGCGGTATAATCTTTCAGTTAGTATACTTCCTGATAGCGGGGAGATCAGGGTTTTCTCCCAGAAAACCGTCGTCGAATCGCTCACCGATACCTGGCATGAGATCGCCCTGAATGATGCTCGAATGATACAAACGGACATCGAGCCCGGTGAGACAATCAATGTTGAAATTCATCCCCCCGATGCGGGGCGCATCGGCGTGCAAACCGCCAAGCAGGTTGTCATGCAGCGCCTTCGCGAAGCAGAGCACGAGTTCATATTAGGAACGTTCGCCCACCGGGAGGGGGATATCCTGAGCGGTGTGATCCAGCGGATAGATGCCCGTCAGATTATTGTCGATCTGGGGAAGGCGGAGGGCATGCTTCCCCTGTCAGAACAGGTGCGTGCGGAGCACTATCGCATGGGCCAAAGACTCATGGTATATTTGATGGAAGTGAGTCAGACTAATAAAGGCCCTCGATTATTGTTGTCCAGAACCCATCCCGGTCTGGTGAGGCGTCTGTTGGCGCTCGAGGTCCCGGAGATGAGCAGCGGCATTGTCGAGCTTAAGGGGATAGCCCGCGAGCCAGGATCGCGGACCAAGGTAGCGGTGGCCGCCAAACAGGGGGAAATCGACCCGGTGGGCTCGTGTGTAGGACTTCGCGGCATCAGAATTCAGAACATCATCAATGAGCTACAAGGTGAGAAGGTGGACGTTGTCCTGTGGCATCCTGATCCAAAGATCTTCATTGCCAATGCACTAAGTCCAGCACCGGTATTGCGGGTAGAAACTGATCTCGCGGAAGCGGCTGCAGTGGTAGTCGTTCCAGACGGGCAATTGTCGCTCGCCATCGGCAAGGAGGGGCAAAATGCTCGGCTCGCGGCAAAGCTTACCGGTTGGAAGATCGATATCAAGAGTGCCCGCGTTGCCGAGGAAGAGATGGTTGCCCGAATGGCCGATGAGAAGGCACTGGCGCAAGAAATCGGGGAACCCTCGGAGGGGGTTGAGGAAGCCGCGGAAGAGATCGTCGAGGAAATTATCCCTATCGAGGCTGTGATTGCCGTGGAATCCACGGTCCCTGAAGGCACACAGATACGTTTTGCCGAAGACATTCTCCCCCAGGCGGTGAGAGACCGCACCGCGGCAGAAAAGAGCCGGAAAGACCTCGCCGATGATAAACTCAGGGAAAAGAAAAAGGCCAGGCGGGTGAAGCCACTGCCAGACGAGGTTGAGCATGAGGACGAGGTTGAGGACAACGAGTATTGAGTATCGAACTCAGAACTCAAAACTCGCTAAGAAGCATGTTCCCCAGAGAACATGTATCGCTTGCCGCCAGACAAAGCCGAAAGGGGGGCTTGTTCGTCTTGTTCATACCCCGAACGGGGACATTGAAATAGATCAGCGAGGCAAGGAAGCGGGACGTGGCGCCTATTTGTGTCCGACGAGGGAGTGCTGGGAACTGGCGCTGATAAAGGATCGGAAGAATCGTCTGGCACGTGCCTTGAGAACGACGCTCACGGAGGAATATCGGGCGGCCCTCATGGAATATAGTAAGACGCTCCCCCCGAAGGTAGTTAGACTGAAGGCTGAAGCAATCTAACAGTCTTCAGCCTATCCGCCTTCATACCTGGAGCGAAAGGAATTGAATGACTCAGGGATCATTGGGTAGGAATTCACCAAAGAAAGGTTCAGGGTTCAAGGTTCAAGGTTCAAGGTTCCCCCCCTCACCAACCGTGAACCGTGAACCTATGAACCGTGAATCCCTGGATGAGATCGTGCTTCCCCGGTCTCTCACGGTAAGGCATTTGGCAGACCTCCTCGGAATTACCCCCATCGAGGTGATTAAACGATTGATGCGAAGAGGGGTAATGGCCAGCATTAATCAATCTATCGACCATGAGATCGCAGCTGTCATAGCAAGTGACCTGGGTCGTAAGGCGAAATTCCAACCAGACGAGTCAAGAGTCAAGAGTCAAGAGTCAAGAGTCCCCCTCCCCGACTCCCGACTCTCGACTCCAGAGCGAAGCGTCTCCAGACTCGTTACTCGTCCCGCCGTGGTTACCATATTAGGACATGTTGACCATGGCAAGACCAGTCTTCTCGACGCTATCAGGCACAGCAATGTCGCTGATGGTGAAGTCGGCGAGATTACTCAACACATAGGTGCTTACCAGGTGGCGGTTGATCGACAAAAAATCACCTTCATCGATACCCCCGGCCATGAGGCATTTACTGCGATGCGGGCTCGCGGAGCAAGGGTCACTGACATCGCTGTGTTGGTCATTGCTGCCGATGATGGAATAATGCCGCAGACCAGGGAGGCTATAGACCATGCGCGCTCGGCGGGAGTGCCCATCGTTGTTGCCATCAATAAAATAGATAAACTCAATGCCGATATCGAACGAGTGAAGCAGCAGCTTGCGGAACAGAACTTGTTGGTCGAAGACTGGGGCGGCGATGTAATCGCCATTCCAGTCTCCGCCAAGACCGGTGAGGGCCTGCCAGATTTGCTGGAGTATCTTCTCATTGTTGCCGAGTTGGCGGAGCTCACCGCCAATCCTGACTCGCCGGCCGCTGGCGTGGTGCTGGAGGCAAGATTGGACAATACCAGGGGTCCTCTCGCCACCCTGCTGGTCCAGAGAGGAACCCTTAAGATTGGGGATACCCTACTCGTGGCAAGTGCCCATTGGGGCAAAGTCAAAGCGATGTTCGATCACGAAGGCAGGCTAACCGGATCGGCAGGTCCATCGGTACCGGTGGAAATCATGGGGCTAAGCAAGGTGGCGTTTGCCGGCGATACCTTCACTGTAGTGGCTAACGAGCGTAAGGCACGAGCCAGGGTGGCGGAATTCCAGGTCGAGCAGCAGATACGCACGCCTAAATCCCCCACTCTGGATGACATCTCCTCCCAGATACGTGCCGGGGAATCCAAAGGTCTTAATCTCATTATCAAGACGGATGTAGATGGGAGCATTGAGCCGATCAGAAGATCCCTGGAACGACTGGAGAATGAGGATGTGAGGTTAAGGATTATCCACTCGGGGAGCGGCACTATCACCGAAAGCGATGTCATGCTGGCCATTGCATCCAGAGCTATCATCATCGGTTTCAACACTCGCCCCGAGCCCAGGGCCAGCCACCTGGCCGATTCGGAGGGTGTGGAGATACGCGGTTATCAGATAATCTACCGACTCATTGAGGATATAGAGAAGACCATGACCGGAATGCTGGAGCCCACCTATGTTGAGATCCTTGAGGGACACGCCGAAGTTCGTGCCTCCTTTGCTGTCAGGCATGGCAAGATAGCCGGTTGCTATGTTATCGATGGGAAAGTGAGCCGCGGGAGTCTGGCAAGAGTCTTGCGCAACGGACAATCGGTTCACGAATCCAGTGTGAGCAGTCTGAAACACTTCAAGGAGAGCGTCCCCGAGATGGCCGCTGGCTCGGAGTGCGGCATCGGAATCGAGGGTTTCTCCGATTTCGCTATCGGCGATATCATTGAGTTCTATCGCAAGGAAAAGCAATGAGCCGGCGACAGAAGCGGATAAATCAGGCCATTCGCCGCGAAATCAGCGAGTTGTTATTCCGCCATGTTAACGATCCCCGCATTAAGGGGTTTATCAGCGTTACCGAGGTTGACGTTTCTCCTGATTTGATGCAGGCGAAGGTACTCATCAGTGTTATGGGCAGTGAGGAGGAGAAAGCAGGGATATTTGAGGGGCTCGCGGCGGCTTCTGGATACCTTCGGCGTGAATTGGGTGCTCGTCTCCGGCTACGCTACACCCCCAAACTTATATTTGAGCGAGATGACCATATCGAGCGCGGGGGACGTCTGCTCCATTTGATCGAGCAGGTTGCCGATGAGGGATAAGGGATAATATCCCCAAGCGGGAGTAGCTCAGTGGTAGAGCTCCTGCCTTCCAAGCAGGCTGTCGTGGGTTCGAATCCCATCTCCCGCTCCAATCCTAACTCTTCCCCGTTGTCTCGGTCGTTATTCCTCTCCGGGCAGCCCGCTTGACACATGTGCACGCATGATGCATACTGATACACATGAGAACAACATTGAACATCGACGACGAAATACTCAAGAAAGCTAATCCCCCCCTCCCGCTGTCTGGAATCAGAGACAACTATCTACGAGGATGTGTTGGCGATTTCCTGAAGAACAAGATTCAGGAAGGTTCAACGCTTTCAATTGTTTCTGCTTACTTTACGATCTATGCCTTTGAAGCATTGAAAGGGCACCTCACGAGTATCGAAGGACTGAACTTTCTTTTTGGCGAGCCCCGTTTCATTCAGTCACTCGACCCGGATAAGGCTGATAAGAAGGCTTTCAAGATTGAAGACGACGGATTAGAGCTGGCAAATCGGCTGGAACAAAAGCGTGTTGCCGGGGAATGTGCCCAATGGATTGAAGACAAAGTTCAAAACCCTTTTTCACATCTTCGAGCAGTTTCTAGACGACCAGACCAGAAGCGATTTGCTCAGTGAG
>QLUN01000059.1 GCA_018725455.1 Chloroflexota bacterium | reverse complement strand
GTATGATCAGGTTAAGAACAACTTGCCAGATGAAACTGGCCAGCTCTCTCGCAAAGATGAGACAATAACGAAGCGTCCTCGGGACCACGAAAATCACCCCGAGTAAACCTATGCCCAGAAGCCTGGCCCAGGTGTAGGTTGTTCCCCCGATAAGCTGTCCCAGAGCCCCGCCCAGAGTTTCATCGGAGAGCGGAACACCGGCTATGATTACCTCAGGACGAAAGAGTGCCATTACACCTATAATGGCAGCACTGAGCAGCAAAGCCCCCAGCCAGGAGTTCCAGTGCCGCAGCAGGCTGCCAAAGCGGCCTCGCCATAGCATCCAGGCAACGATAACAATCCATATCAGTATCGGGATTACGGCCAGCCCTAACGACCTCAGTATCACTCTGGCGATGGTCTCGTGGAGGAAGAATAGCACACCAACGGTAAGGGCAACCAGTACAACTCGCAGAAATAGCCCGGATATAACGGATCGCAAAGTACGCCGGCGTATGCTGTTCCTCCGCGATCCTGTTCGCCTTCGTCTCGTGTTAACCTTTGCCATAATACTAGCGGGTAGTAGGTAGCGGGTAGCGTGTAGCCCTTTGCGAGCTCCCCTTTAGTCGATAGTCCCTCACCCCTCCCCGGCTGACTGCGACTGCTGATAGCTTAGCTGTCCACAATTAACATGAACAATTGGGTGCGATCGTGTAGTTCCACTCACATGTTACAAGTTATTTCCGGACACTTCCTTAGCCTAAAACATGCTCAGTTGTTGGGGCCGCGGCTCTCGCTCTGTTCTTACATCCGCAGCCTGGGCCAGGAGGCCGGGGATCTTGAGCATATCCACCTCAATGGTCCGTCGCAGGCTCTGTTGATGCAGGGCAGCCGCCGGATGATACATCGCAAAGCATATCCTGCCATCGAGGTTTCGCGCTGTCCCATGAACCTTGCTTATGCTCGCACCGGGGAAGTACCTGGTCATAGAGTGCCTCCCCAGGGTGATAATCATCCGGGGAGCGATAAGCTCAATCTGGCGCTCGAGCCACCTCCGGCAGGCATCCACTTCCCTTGGAAGTGGGTCCCGATTGCCCGGAGGTCGGCATTTGATGATATTGCAGATGTAGACCTTGCTTCGATCAAGGCTAATGGAGCGCAATAGATTGTCCAAGAACTGCCCGGCAGCGCCCACAAATGGTCGGCCTTGCTGGTCCTCGTGAAATCCCGGGGCTTCGCCGATGAACATTATCTCGGCATCTGCGGCCCCCTCTCCAGGCACTACCATATTGCGACATTCTGCCAATTCACACTCTCGACAGAGCGAGATTTCACGATGGAGATCAGTAAGCAACGAATCTGGAGACACTTCGCTCTGGAGACGCTTCGCTCTGGAGACGCTTCGCTCTGGAGTCCCCCGCCCCTCCCCGACTCTTGACTCTCGACTCTCGACTCTCGACTCGTAGGTATCAATCATCCTCGACCCCGCGTTCTTTCAGGTAATCAATCACATCCCTTACGGTTAGTAATTTCTCAGCGTCCTCATCCGGTATCTTCAGTGGGCCGGTGCTACCGCCGAATTCCTCCTCAAACGCCATCACCAGCCCCACTAAATCCAGAGAATCCGCATTCAGATCGTCGGTGAATAAAGCCTCAGGTGTTACTTCTTCCTCTTCGACACCGAGTTGCTCCACGACGACTTTCTTGACTCGCTCGAAAACTGTGGCCATATCTTCTCCTCCCGGTTAAGTTTACGAGATAAGCCTTGCTACGCTCGGCAAATTGAAAATTCAAAATTGTGGAATTTCTCTTTTCACCTTAATTTTTAATTTTACACTTTTCATTTTTAATTCAGCAGAGGATTGAAAATCCTATGCTACAAGGATAATGATAGCACGAAATTCAACTCTTAAGCACCATGGTGCTAACCGAGCCCAAAACTCCATTGACAAATTTAGAGGAATTCTCGTTGCCGAAGGTCTTTGCCAGTTCCACGGCCTCATTTATAGCTACTTTGAGCGGCACTTTGCCACCGAACATTATCTCGTAGATAGCTATTCGCAATATTGTCCTGTCTACCAGCGAGAGCTGTTCCACCGGGAAGGTGGGGGCGAATCTCTGTATCTGGGCATCAAGTCCCTCTCTATTTTCTAGGACCCCGTTCACCAGTTCATGGGCAAACGAGGCAGCATCCTCGGGAAGGGGTCTCTCGCGGATGAGCCGCGCGGCAGAAGAGACCGGGGCATGCCCGGCACAATCGAACTCGTATAGAGCTTGCAAAGCGATTATGCGGGCCTTCCGTCGAATGCCTGTCATAATTCGGTTGTCAGTGGTCAGTTGACAGGGGTCAAGGGGACGGGGCTGATCCCTGATCCCTGATCCCTGAGAACTGCGAAAGGGAGTCCACATCGCTGATGTTGAGCACCTCGACATCCTTGCTGATTCTCTTGATCAGCCCGGTGAGTACCCGACCGGGGCCGATCTCGACAAAGGTCGAGACTCCGGCATCGATCATATACTCGATAGAGGATTGCCAGCGGACGCAACCACACATCTGTCGCAGAATCCCACTTTTTACCTCTACCGCGGTGGATGCGGGGTGGGCAGTAGTGTTGGCAACGATTGGAACCAGAGGATGGGAGAAATTAAATTGCGAGACTGCTCTGGCCAAACCTTCAGCAGCAGACTGCATCAGAAAGGAATGGAACCCACCACTGACGTCCAGCCGGATAACTCTCCTTGCACCTCTAGCCTTAGCCATGTCCATAGCCCAGGCCAAGCCTGTGCTCGTGCCGCTGATAACAGTTTGTTCGGGGGAGTTCATATTTGCAATTTCAGTGCCGGTCTCCTGACAAACCTCCTCCAGAGAGATCAGATCGAGGGCGATAATGGCAGCCATCCCACCGGGGCGTTTCTCCCCAGCCTCCTGCATCAGACGAGCGCGCTCCTGGACCAGACGTATGCCATCAGAGAAGCTCATCACCCCGGCAGCCACCAAGGCGGTGTACTCGCCCAGGCTGTGTCCGGCGACAAATAGCGGATAAGCGTCTGGCTGAATGCCATTTCTGTCTCCGAATGCAGCTCTGAGGCAGGCCAGGCTGGCGGTCATAACGGCGGGCTGGGTATTCACGGTCTGACGCAGTTTGTCCTCCGGGCCACCAAAACAGAGTCTGGAAAGTGAAAAACCGAGTGTTTCATCAGCCTCTTCGAAGACTTGCCGTGCCCGGGGCGATGCCTGAAATAGATCACGCCCCATACCCACCACCTGAGACCCCTGACCGGGAAAGACAAAGGCGACCTTACCAGTCGAGAGTCGAGAGTCAAGAGTCAAGAGTTCCCCACCCCCTTAGTCTAGAGTCTAGAGTCGATAGTCCCCCACCCCCTTAGTCGATAGTCGATAGTCGATAGTCGAGAGTCTAGAGTCGAGAGTCGAGAGTTCCACACCCCCGTGACTGCCGACTGCTCCCGAGGCGGGCAAGACGCTTCACTATCGATTCCGCCTCGGCTACCGTGTCCTCTATGATGGAGCGAACCGGCTTTATCGATCCTATCAGTCCCGCAATCTGTCCGCTCATCAGAGACCCATTCTCCAAATCCCCCTGAATCACTCCTATCTGCAGCTTGCCCTCTCCGAAACGTTCCAGCTCTTCACGGGATGCTCCATCTTTTTCCATCGCCAGGAACTGACGGGCCAGCCGGTTTTTGATCACCCTCACGGGATGCCCGGTGGATTCTCCGGTAACCACTGTGGCTCTATCGTGAGCCTTTAGGATGGCCTCCTTGAATTGAGGATGGGCGACACATTCTGTAGAGCAGATGAAGCGCGTGCCCATCTGAATTCCCTGCGCTCCCAGAGCCAGTGCCGCTGCCATGCCCCTTCCATCACCAATCCCACCGGCGGCGATCACCGGGATATTCACAGAATCAACTATCTGAGGAACCAGTGTCATCGTGGTGGTATCGCCGATATGCCCCCCCGATTCCATCCCCTCGGCTACTAGAGCATCGGCCCCTGCTCGCTCCAGCCGCCGGGCCAGAGCAACGCTGGAGACCACCGGGATCACCTTCATGCCGGCCTCTTTGAATCTGCGGATATAGGCCCCCGGGTTGCCTCCACCGGTGGACACAATGGGCACCTTCTCGTCCAATATGACGGCAATGACCTCTGCAAGATACGGAGACAGCAGCATAATATTTACCCCGAAGGGCTTTTCGGTTTGCTCTCTAATACGACGAATCTGCTCCCGCACCCATTCAGGCGGGGCATTACCTGCCCCAATGAGGCCCAGCCCGCCCGCTCTGGAAACGGCGGACGAAAGCTCCCAGGTGCCCAGCCAGGCCATCCCTCCCTGGATGACAGGATATTCGATGCCGAGAAGATCACACAGGATGGTCTTCATCTGCGGGTTCAAAGTTCCAGGGTTCACGATTCAGTGGTTCCCCTCCCAGCCCAACCATGAACCGTAAACCTATCAATGGCTATTTCTTGGTTTTTTTAACCGGATACACTTCCCTCCCGCGATAGCTTCCACACGCAGGACACACCTGGTGAGGAGGTTTGGGTTTGCGACATTGCGGGCAAAGAGATAGACTGGGAAGGGAATATCCCTGGTGACTTTGCCTGGTAGACTGACGGTTCTTTGATGTCTTCCTCTTAGGTACAGCCATGATTGGTTAACCTCCAGACCATTAGACTGAAGGCCGTTAGGCTGAAGGAGCCTAATAGCCTAAACAATGGCAGAGACCATAATTTAGATTATAGCCACATTTCTGACATAATCCCGCACACCCTACCTGACAAAGAGGCTTTGAGGGAAGGCCGATAAGAATGTTCTGCCGCACGGCTTCATTCAGGTCGAGGATATGATCACCGCCGATGATAAAATCATCCACCTCCTCCGATACCGGGACTGCCAGTCCACTTAGTATGTCGCTTGTCGGAAAGTACTCTTCCTCCATTTCAAATTCCAATGGGCATTCGAATGCCTCCAGGCAGCGACTGCAGGTGCTCTCGATCACAGTTCTCAATTGCCCGGTGACCAGAATACTGCGGTTAGTACGGACTAACTTTACCTCCCCTCGTATGCGGGAACCTTCCCTGCTGGTTTCATCAATAGAGTAGTAACGGATATCACCCAAAGGGCTCTTAAGTTGCTGAGCGACATTAATTTGCACAAGACCCCCCGCAGGTTTATCTATTCTAAATGCAAGGCTCGCCTCTTGTCAAGCCCTGGCTCCGTTTAGTGACTGGTGACTGGTGATTGGTGAAAGGATGACACGAAGAACACGAATTAGCAAATGACACGAATAATTTTCTGTATTTGTGTAAATCGTGTTTAGGTGAC
This sequence comes from Chloroflexota bacterium, assembly GCA_018725455.1. Lineage (GTDB taxonomy): Bacteria > Chloroflexota > Dehalococcoidia > SZUA-161 > SpSt-899 > BS503. Next base: position 620 of record QLUN01000059.1, on the reverse strand, counting down.
TCAACCTACTCACCGTGCTCGATTCTCGACCCTTGACCCCATGTTCCAGCCTACTGACTACAATCATCCCAGATAATGCACGAAGTATCTGAGTCATCGTGAAAATAACACGAAAATGAAGCTAGATGCATAAATTGGGATCATCTCAAAACAGATACAAAATTGTCTCTCAGTCGGCGGTAAATCAGGAGTGTAGTCATGTATTGCCAGATATGGCCAGACCCCGAAAATGGAACATGGGCTTGACTCTCGACTCGTTTTGGTGCCTCCAAGGGAATTCGAATCCCTGTTTGCGGCTTGAAAGGCCGCTGTCCTGGTCCACTAGACGATGGAGGCCCGAGTTACCCCCAGAAGTAAATCTCCAAGTGCAACAAGGAAAAGTATACCACATGGCGGGGATAGAAGCAACACCGGGCAGAGGCACAATCTCTAGGGATAAGAGATAAGGGATAACATCTAACCCCTAACCCCTTTACCGTTCACTGAGCGCTGATGGCTGAGCGCTTGTTCTTACCCGCCGGCCATGAAGACCATAAATACCAGTTGGTCGCCGCTGCGCACCTTGACATCCTTGTCCTCCGGCCAGGATAGACGTTCCCCGTTGAGTATCAGGTGGTAAA
>QLUN01000058.1 GCA_018725455.1 Chloroflexota bacterium | reverse complement strand
CAGCAGCGAAAGGCATCACCCATGTGGTCATCTCCACCGGGAAAGAGGCGGTCATAAAGGCCCTGCCGCCCAGGGCAGGATTAAATATGTTATGCCCCAGGCCACCAAAGGCCTCCTTGACAATGGCGATAGAAAATACCGACCCTGCTGCCACCATCCACAATGGTATTGTTGGAGGGAGGGTTAATGCCAGGAGAAGCCCGGTGACAACTGCGCTCCCGTCCATAATGAACGGTCTTTTTCTTAATTTCTTGGCTCCATACTCTGTCAGTACTGCTGCCGCCACGCTCACCGCTATCACCGAGAGGGCGCGGTAACCGAAGAAATACACCCCTGCAGCGGTGGGAAACAGGAGAGCAAGCACCACGATATACATTATCTGGCTCACGGATTGCCCTCTGCGGATATGTGGGCCAGGTGAGATTAATGGTAATTGGTGATTGGTGATTGGTGACTACCTCCCCTGGTGATTGGTGACTGGTGATTGGTGACAGGGCACTAATCACTATTCACTAATCACTCGTTTAATGAGTTCACTCTTGGCTACCTTTATGTATTGCACTATCGGGATGCTTGCCGGGCAGGTGTAAGCGCAGGCCCCGCACTCAAAACAGTTATCAATATAATAAGTCTTTTTGCAGTCATCGTATCGGCTGGCCCTGGCATTTCTAACAAGCATGGTGGGCACGAGATGCATGGGACAAACCTCCAGACACCTCCCACAACTGATGCAGTCCTGCTCTTTTACTCGCCTGCCTTCCTTTACAAGCACGCAGTTGGTTCCCTTAGTCACCGGAAAATCAAGATCAGGCTGAGAGATGCCCATGAAAGGGCCACCGAGGATAACCTCAGTCGAGCTGTCAGGGATCGGGGATCGGAGATCAGCCCCCGCCCCCCGATCCCTGCAAACTGACCCCTGACCCCTGACCCCTGACTGTATCCCACCGCAGTAGTCTATCAGACTTCTTAGCGGCGTGCCTAACCTCACTAAAAGATTTTTCGGATTCTTAACGGCACCGGTGACGGTCACCACCCTCTCAACAAAGGGTCGGCCTTCAAAGACGGCATCGTGAATTGCCTTAGTGGTACTCACATTGTGAACGACCACGCCAACATCCAGAGGCAGCCCGCCGATGGGAACCTCTCTGCCTAATACCAGTTTGGTTAGGATCTTTTCAGCACCCATGGGGTACTTTGATTTTAAGGGAATTATTTTGAAATCAAACCCCATTGCCACGATCAATTTTCCCAGGTGGTCTATGGCATCCGCCTTGTTATCCTCTATGGCGATGTAGATATTATCCGGAGAGAGCACCTTCTTGATGATATTCAACCCGGATAGCACCTGCTCCCCATATTCGAGCATCACTCGGTGGTCTGAGGTTATATACGGCTCACACTCGCAGCCATTGAGAATGACGGTGTCTATCTTCTTATCCCTGGGCGGCGAGAGCTTGACATGAGTGGGAAAGATAGCTCCTCCAAGTCCTACTAATCCTGCTGCTCGTATCCGGTCCAACACGAGTCGAGAGTCTAGAGCCGATAGTCCATAGTCCTCCTCAGTCGATAGTCGATAGTCGATAGTCGATAGTCCCCTTCCCCGCCCCCGTTGACTGCCGACTGCCGACTGTTGATTGCCGACTGGTTTGACTGCCGACTGCTGACTGCTGACTAGCGACTTGTCAAGTTCTACCCATCTATCCGCTCCGTCCGAGGTTATCACCAGAGCTGTTACTGGCTTCCCTGTGGGTGGATTTATCACCGTGGTGGTAGCGGTTATTTCACCGGATATGGTGGCATGAACGGGGGCATTGACAAACTTTTCGGAATCGCCAATTTTTTGCCCGGTAAGCACCTTCTCCCCTCTCTTGACCACCGCATTGCATGGTGCCCCGATGTTCTGATGCAGAGGAATGATTACCTTCTCAGGTAGGGGAAGAGGCTCAATGGGGCTTTTAGCGGTAAGTTTATTCTCTGGTACCTTCACTCCATATGAAGTACCCTTACTTTTTAATCTGATGCTCACTTCTCTTAAGGGGTAGGGGTTATGGGTAAATTCCTCTGAGGGCCATAGCCCGTGCTATTCGCCCTATGGCAAGCATATAGGCAGCGGTTCTCATATCCACCTTCTCATGTTGACTAATACTCATCACTTCTTCAAAGGCATTAGTCATTCGGCGTTGTAGCTTATCGTTTACATCCGCTTCATCCCAGAAGAAGGACTGCATGCTCTGCACCCACTCGAAGTATGATACTATCACTCCCCCCGTGCTAGCCAGGACGTCGGGAATAACGGTTACTCCCTTGTCGCTGAGAATCTCATCTGCCTCAGCGGTGGTTGGCCCATTGGCGCCTTCTATGATTAACTTCGCTTTTATATTTGAGGCATTGATCTTGCATATCTGGTCTTCGACAGCCGCCGGCACCAATATGTCGCATTGTAGCTCCAGGAGTTCGGCGTTGGTTATAGTTTCAGCATCCTCGGAACCAATTACCAAACCTGTTTCTTTATTGCGAGCAAGCAAACCGAGACGGGCAAAGGAAGCGTCACGAGTAAGCAAACCGTTGATATCTAGACCCTTCGGATTGTAAACGCCACCATAAACATCGCTTACCGCTACTATCCGGCAACCTTCTTTGGATAGGAACTTAGCTACTTCAGAGCCCACATTCCCGAAGCCTTGAACGGCAACAGTCGCCTCTTTGAGTTCCATCCCCAGGTGATCGGCTGCCAGTCTGGCGCTGAACATACAGCCACGACCGGTAGCCTCGAACCTGCCCTTACTGCCGCCTATTTCCAGAGGCTTGCCGGTAACCACGCCCGGAACCGAATAACCCTTGTGCATGCTATAGGTATCCATGATCCAGGCCATGACCTGAGGGTTTGTGCCCACATCGGGAGCCGGGACATCCTTTTCAGGGCCGATCAGGATTGAGATTTCACTGGTATAGCGCCGCGTCAACCTCTCCAGTTCGCCTGGCGACATAATCTTCGGATCACAGATGACACCCCCCTTAGCACCACCATAGGGTATATCAACAACGGCAGCCTTCAAAGTCATCCAAACCGCTAAGGCTCTGGTCTCATCCAGGGTGACATCTGGATGGTAACGAATCCCGCCCTTTGCCGGCCCCCGGGTATCATTATGCTGAATCCGGAAGCCAGTGAAGATTTTCACCTTCCCGTCGTCCATTCTCACCGGGAAATTGACCACCAGCTCCCGCTCGCATTCCCTGAGTCGAGCTTGAATTCCTTGATCGATATTCATCCGCTCACAAATAGCATCGATCTGCTTTTGCACCCGCTCAAAAGGACTCGCCACTTCACATACCGCACTCTTAACTTGTGATCTTTGAAACATCTCTATGCCTCCCATTGGTATTTGGCCACTAATCACCAATCACTAATTACTAATCACCTCTTGACGAACCCCGCCACCTCTTGGGCTAATTTCTCCCCTTCACTCTCACTGAGGGCGATTCCTCTCTCCAGCATTTGTATGTATCGGCTGATGTCGGCATCCTGCCTCATCAGTTGATCCACATCCTCATTCAGCTTTTCTATCTCCCGGTTGAGCTCTTTGAAATCCAAACCGAGCTCGAATCTCCTATCCAGAACTTCAAGGAGGTATTTAGAGGCTGTCGGATCTCCAACTGCCGAAAGGTAAAACGGCACGTTAACCCAGAGGCCGCAGCCGGGGATACCTCTCTTCTTGGCGACCCACAGGAGGAAGCTGCTCAGGGTAGGCATGCTACCCGGAGGGGTTTGGTAGTCCATATTTATTTCGACACCATAAGGCGCCAGTTCCCCCTTGAGTTTACGCCGGTTGACCACGGAGAAAACCTGTCTCGGGCTGAGGTGAGCCGAAGCGGAAACGATCCCACCGATGGTGTAGAGTTCCTTCACTTTGAAATGGTGCTGGGCAAAATCCAGGACGGCATTCAAGAACTGGTAATGCTCACGGCTGGGGGCATCGCTATCGAGGATAATGATATTCCTTGCTCGGCAGAGACAGAATCGGCTCTCCGGGAACTGGATTAGATCATCTTCGATCCGGACCCCATCGAGAGAGAAGAACCCTAGCGGTTCGATCTCGCCAAATACTTCAAAGCCCAGCTTCTTATCCAGGAACTCGATCACACTGGGGGCTATCCCTCCCGCGTCCGATCTCCAGGCCACAATCAGGGCAGGGAGTCTGGAGACGCTTCGCTCTGGGGTACCTCTCCCCTCGACTCTCGACTCTCGACTCTTAACTCTGGTCAATCTTCCCTACTTCCTTTTTTGAAGAACTCCTCGATATTTTGCATGATCCTTTTCTTGTCCTCCTCCGTTATTACTCCCGGCTCCTCTTGCCTTACGTAGTCAACGTCCTTCAAACGGTCGATATGCTCCCTTATCTCCGGCGGGATCATCTCATAGAGTTTTTCAATGCTCTGGCCCACCTCTTGGGCCAGCCTTTCAAGTATGCTCAGATCAATCCTGACCCCGAGGGCATGGTTTAGAACCTCCAATATAGATTTCGATGCCTCAAGATATGGCGTGGGAAACTGGGAAATGTAGACCGGTATCTCACCCAGAAGGCAGATACCCTTCAGCCCCCTTTTCCGGGCTACTCCCAGCAGAAGCCCGTTGAGTCCGGTGATGTTACCCTCACCCCCCCTCTCCTTGATATCGCTCATCAAGATGGTGTTCGGATATTTCTGCACTTCGCTTACCAGCTCTTCGGCGTTCGGCACGGCCCAAATCCGGGGTTTCATGGTGTGATGAATCGGAGCAACGGCGGCAGCAGCGGTGTAGATCCTTTCACATCCCTGAAGCAATGCCACATCTAAAACGAGGTTGGCCATCTCATACCCCTTCCGCCCTCCGCCAGGCTGTTCCTCCGCCACAAAGAATATCAGTTCTTTGCGGCCAACTTTCTTGAAATAGAATCGGCATGCGGGGAATGCGATGTCCTTTATCTCACCATCTCTGATGGAAACCGCACGGGGATAGAAGAAATCCCAGGGCTCTATTTCGGCAAAGAGCTCGGCATTTACTGTTCCTCTCAGGGTGTCGACGGCGATCAACCCGACGTTCCCGATTCCCGGCCAGGCGGCGATTAAGTCGGGCTTCTCCAACTCCGGTTGCTGATGAAATTTGATCCCCATCACGCTAACTCCTTCTTTATCCTCAAATCCTTACTATCTCAGCCCTTACCTTCTCCTCGATGGTCAACAGCCCGTAATAGTGTTTGGCGGGCCCGGGATTGAAGAGAAGGCTCCCCCGGATAACTTTGCGGTACGGCTCATGAGAGTGGCCGTATATGATGATGTCCACATCATCGAACATCGGCCTTATTCTTTCCGCTATTCCCCAGGGACCTCCCGAACCGTGCGTCAGGCCTATCATTTTCCCGTTAGCGGTAAACAGTTCCTTTGATGGCAGCATTCGTTTGAGCTCACTTGAGTCCATATTGCCATAGACCGCCTTCACCTCTCCGAGCGTCCGGAGTTCCTCAAGCACCGTGTCTTCGGTGAAATCCCCGGCATGGACGATGAGGTCTACCTCCGCCAGCTTCATCAGAATCGGGTCCGGGATATTGCAGAGCGACTCAACATGGGTATCGGAAATCACAGCGATCTTCAGTGGATGCCTCCCTTCATTTATCATTATAGACAATTTCACGGACTAAAGCCACCCTTTAATTATACATCCATCAGGGCTTCCTTGTCATCTGTCTTCTGCGCTATAATAAGAGAGCAATCGCTTAAGAAGGTAATCTCTTGGCAGAGACAGGAGGCTAAGGGTAATGAAGTATATGCAGAGGGTATCTTGGGGTTTACTGGGAAGGAAATTGAGGGCTCAGTTCCTGACGGGCATAATCGTCATCGTTCCCATTACTCTCACTGTATGGGTATTGGTCTGGATATTTCTCACCATTGACGGCATTCTGCGGCCGGTAGTCAT
>QLUN01000057.1 GCA_018725455.1 Chloroflexota bacterium | reverse complement strand
GGCACCTTGAATACCTGAGTCAGGCACTACCCTTTCTATCATGGGAGGAGGAGGAACGACCACAGTAAATTCGCCAATAAGGACGTCTATCTTAACCGGATATATCCCCGGTTCCATCTTTACCACTTTGAATTCTACCCTCGTAGTCTCCCCCGGACCGAGCTCTACTTCCTCTGTTTCCACTACCTCCTCAGCCACCTTCAAGGTGATCAGCGTCTTACCCTTGCGTTCCCCGACATTGTCTACTCTAGCGGAGATAGTTACCTCTTCTCCAATCCCAACCTCCAGGGGCTCAATCAAGAGATCACTGACCTCAAAGATCGGCCTTGGAAGCAATTCCCATCTTTCAGGGTTAACCTTTTCAATTATCGTCAGTATCTCCATAGCCGTTTCAAGCGGCACGCCTTTAATTATCTCGCTCGCCCTCTCAATGCTTACCTTCTCTACTATCCCGCTTGCCCTCTCAATACTCAGCCTTTTTACTATCTCCACAGCCGTTTCAATACTTAATCTCTCTATGATCTCAGTTGCTCTTTTGAGGCTTACTTTTTCCAGTATTTCAACCGCTCTGTCGATAGTTCCCTCCATGAGGGATACTTTCCCTATGATCTCCGCGGCTTTATCAGCGCTTACCCCTTCTACAATTTCAACCGCTCTTTCGATAACGACTTTATCTACTATCTCGGCCGCTCTTTTAATGCTTACTTTTTGTGTTATCTCGAGAGCTCTTTCGATGCTTACCCTTTCTGTTAGATCAATCGCCCTGTCAATGCTCACCCTTTCAATTATCTCAACAGCCCGCTCAATGCTCACACCCTCAACTATTTCAAGCGCCTCTTCGAGTGGCCCCTCTTCTATAGCCCTGATAGTCTCCTCCGGAACAGGCTCTTCAGCGGGTATTTCCCCTATTTCCTCCACTACTTCTGCCGGTGCAGGAATGACAGGAACGAAGTGAGCGGTGACGCTCTTGGCACGGTCCATAGTTATGCTAACAGTGGGGTCGGTCCCGATAACATCACCACTCCAGCGGTCGAATCTAAAGCCAGCCGCCGGCGCCGCGGTGAGCATGACTGCCGTCCCCGCAAGATACCCCCCGGCCGGCTGAGCAGGGCTCAGGCTCACCGTCCCGCTGGCGGGAGGATCAATGGTGACCGTCAGGGTATATCTTACCGGCGGTGGAACTACGACCGCCGCAAAATGAGCGGTAACGCTCTTGGCACGATCCATAGTTATGCTAACAGTGGGGTCGGTCCCGATAACATCACCGCTCCAGCGGACGAATCTAAAGCCCGCTGCCGGCGTGGCAGTGAGGGTGACCACCGTCCCCGCAAGATACCCCTCAGCCGGCTGGGGAGGAGCGAGACTAACCGTGCCGCTGGCGGGAGGATCAATAATCACCGTGAGGAAATATCTTGCCGGCGGAGGAACTACGACCTCCCTAAGATGAGCGGTGACGCTCTTATGGGCGTCCATGGTCACGGTAATGGTGGGATCAGTTCCAATGACAGCACCGCTCCAGCGCTCGAACCCCCATCCCGCTGCTGGTGTGGCAGTGAGGGTGACCACCGTCCCCGTAACATAACCCTCAGCCGGCTGAAGAGGGCTGAGACTCACCGTTCCGCTGCCTGCAGGATTAACAGTGACGGTGAGGGTATATCTCGGCTCCGGAACCGGAGCGGTCAGGTTGAAGGTTTGAGGGTCGTAGCGGGCGAATCGTGGGTCTGCCGGGTCGGTGGCGGCATCTATCCAGTCAACCGTCCCAACTTCTTTCACCTGGAATTTTAACAGCTTACCGACATCCGCCCCATCACCAATCAGGAGTATTTCATACCTCCCATCGCCGCCGAATACGATTCCCGTCCCCGTCCCCCGTGGCTCGGTCTCATCTCCCACCAGGACACGCACCGCTGATCCAACGGGAGCCGTCTCGCCGTCTATCGTTACTGTGCCTGATAGGGGAGAGGTGACCGGCACCCGGTCCGGCTTCTCCGCCATGACTGGCATGATGCTCATCAGCAATAATGCCAGGACAATAGCCCAGGCTCCTGCGTGCATCCCCAATCTCTTGACCTTCATAGCGCTCCTCCTGCCATTCTACTCTTGATCTTTCCTCGGGTCACCTTATCCCTCACCATCCGCCGTCAGTCCACAGTGAAGTATCAGGATGAGAGACTACCACGTAGTAGAATTCACCTGGCTTCAAGTGGGTGAGGGTATTCCCCTTAGTGAAGTTGGAGTAGAAGCCATACCAGGTTCCATCGCTTTCATCGAACCACAGCACCTGGAACCAGCCGCCGGGAGGGCCGTCGTACTGCACATCGACCAGATCAACGGGGCGAGTCAAAAAGTCTCTTCCGCGTATCGGATAGGGAGCGATCAGAGCGACATGACTCCAGGGGAAAAGCCAGGACTCGTCATCTCTTATGGTGAGCACTGCCCTATCTGGTGTTCCGAGCACAGCATTGCTCGGCTCGCTGAGCGTAAGAATTATCGTCTCGTTACCTTCAGCAGTTTCATCATTCGTTATGGGAACGGTGAAGGATTGACTGGTCACGCCGGGGGCAAAGGTGAGGGTGCCGCTGGCAGCAGTGTAGTCGTCCGGTGCCGTGGCCGTCCCATCGCTGGTGGCGTAATCAACGGTAACCGTATTCAGGGTGGCCTGAGACAGCACCACGGTGATGATTGCCTCGATGCCATCCTCAGCTACCATGTAAGTAGCCGAGTCGAACATTACCTCGGGCATCTCGTCATCAATTATCGTCAGCACTGCCACAGCCGGAGTTCCCAGCACGGCGTTAGTGGGATTGCTTAGAGTGAGGTTGAGCGTCTCATCGCCCTCAACCAGGTCATCATTCAGGATAGTGACGGTGAAGGATTGACTGGTCACGCCAGGGTCAAAGGTGAGGGTGCCGCTGGCAACAGTGTAGTCACCAGGTGCCGTGGCCGTCCCGTCGCTAGTGGCATAATTTACCCTCACCTCCTGGGTGCTGGCAGACGAGAGGTTCACCGTTATGGTTGCACTGCCTTCAGCTTCACCCACGGTGTAGGTGGCCGAGGAGAAGGCAACTGCGGGCAGTACGGCTGTGGTGAAGCTCTTCTCGTCACCATAAGCCGTTCCATCCCCTTCCGCCTTCGCCCGGAAGTAGTAGGTAGTGCCGGGCGTAAGATCGGCGATCGCGGTGCTGAAGACGCCGGTGACCGTCATTGCCATCGCGGAGGTCTCCCGGTCTAGACCGCCGGGGACAGTGCCCCACTGGAAGCTGACCATCACTGAATCAGCCGTGCCCAGGTCGGTCAGGTCACCCTCGAGCGTGGCGGTGTTGGCCGTAATATTAGTGGCTGCCTTGGTCACCACGGTTGGCGGTTCAATCGGAGCCGCCAACACCGTGGTGGCACTCACGACATTGGAAATGTCAGACCAATTGGGAACTTCATCGGCGGTTTTCAGGGCGAACCAGTAAGGTGTCGCCGGGGCAAGTCCCGTGACCGTGAAGCTCTCAGAACCTCCCGCACGCTTGGGCGCGGGCACAATGGGCACCTTGGTTGCCCAGTCAAAGTTTGCGGCTGTAATTTCCGAGGTAGAGTACCGTAAATCATATCGTGAAGCTGTGCCCGTGTTACCATCGTCTCCTGGTGCCGTCCAACCAAGAGTCACGGAATTAGAAGTCTGGCCTACTACCGCTAAGTCAGTCACCGCAGCCGGAGCGATAGTATCCGGGGGTGCAGCAACGGTAACCGTCGCACCAATGGCCTCATCGAGTTTAGAAGTTCCCCCAAAGTCAGCATCGGTTACTCTGGGGTGACCGCGATGAAAACTGATAGGCGTGCTATCTGTCGGGGCCTTCGCCCTGAAGGTAACGACAGCCACCGTGAAGGTCCCGCTGGGGAATGGTCGCGTCAATTTGCCAGCATTATAGTCTGCAGTGCCGGCGGCGTTGTCAAAGGTATTCAGCAACACAAAAGGAAGCGTTGCCCCAGGTGTAATTGACAGAACCTCCAGGTAGATGGGGTCAAAGTCGAGAAAGGCAGCTACCCCGATAATACGCTGCTCGTGGCACCGCGCCTCGATGGTGACATCGAAGATGTCACCTACATTCACGGTCTGACTCGCGGGAAGAAGGACGAGGTCAACAACAACTCCCACACCAGGTGCTGCCGTTACCCGCGAATGGCTAGGCACCATCACCAACGTTAGGGTCATCATGAGAGCAAGCAGAGCCCCCACAATCCTGGCAGTAGTAACACTTCTTTTCATCTCACCCTCCTTGTTTCTTGTATTTGATTCACTTGTTCCTCATGATCACGGGATCTCAACCGGTGAAGTCTTCATGAAATTCACCGCCAGCAGACCAAAGTCCGAGATGTTGACAATCCCATTGCGATCGAAATCAGCCCTTTCGTCAAAGGCTTCGTATCCTTCAGTCTTCATGAAGGAGAGGGCCAATATGCCAAAATCGCTGATATTGATTATCTTATCATCGTTGGCGTTGCCCTCCAAGAGAGTGCCCATATCTACCGCTGTGCCTGGAAGAGAGATGACCACATTCCTCTTAAGATTCATCAGCGTATGTTGACTGACCACAGTGATGTCGTAGGTGTCGGGTATGATGCCGGTGACCGAACTAATGGCCCTGCCCTCTGCCTTTGCAGTCATAGTATTGAACTTTGCAATCGGGGTATCCTTCAAGACATCGGCCCCCGGGGCAAAGAACTTGATAGTGATGGGGACTTCCCAGCCTTTGGGGTCAGGCCTCATCCCGCCTTGGAGAACTACTGATATATCAACCGTCGCCCCCGGTATGATCTCAACGGCGGCATCACCGTGAGTCCCAAGTATTGGCACCCCTCCAAAATCTACCATTGTCTTCCTGGGAGCAGCAAAGGAGAACTCGATCAGAGTGCTCGGGGTTTCTGCGAGTGTCATAAACTCTATGGTAGCCACAACAAAGGTGCCTCTTGGGAAAGGCGCTGTTAGCTGACCAGCGCTGTAGTCTATGGCACCAACGGTGTTATCAAAGATGTTCTGAAGCACCGTAGGTAGAGCAGTGCCAGGGGTAATGCTCAGAACCTTAAGCTTGGAGGCATCAAAGTTAATGAAGGCCGACACACCAGTAACTGGCTGCAAATCGGCAACATCGGTCTTGATCTCCAGGGTGAAGGTTTGCCCTGTATGCACTGTGGTGGAAGGTGGATCGAGGAAGATAGGAGCGCCAACGGCTATTTCTACAGTCGCGCCTGTAATGACGCCAGTGACATCGGTCCCTCCAAAGTCTGCCATGGTTTTCCTGGGTGCTGTCTGATTGAACTCGACCGGAGTAGCTGGCGTCTCCTCTCGAGCCATAAACTCTATGGTAGCCACAACAAAGGTGCCTCTTGGGAAAGGCGCTGTTAGCTGACCAGCGTTGTAATCTATGGCACCAGCGGTATTATCAAAGATGTTCTGAAGCACCATAGGTAGAGCAGTGCCAGGGATAATTCTCAGAACCTCAAGCTTGGAGGCATCAAAGTTGACAAACGCTGCAACACCAGTAACTGGTTGCGTGCCTGCGTCCGCCCGAATATCAAAGGTAAAGGTCTGTCCCACCATTACACTCTTGGTTGGTGGTTGGATACTGATATCTACCCTCTCGCCTTCCGGACTGAACTTAGCGGTAATGGAGTAGTCTCCATTCATGGTGATGGTGGTGCTGGCGACGTTGACATTGGCCACCGTTGCCACATCGCCGGTCCAGTTGACAAACTGCCAGCCAGCGGCCGGGGTGGCGGTGATGTCAACCACTCTCTTGGCTGCGTAGGTGTGAACGCCTACCGCTGGGGTAGTGGTTCCACTCCCGATTACCGCCATGGTGAGGGTATATTGGACTGCTGGTTGAGTTGTGATAACCGCCCCATGGATATTCTCTGGCAAAATCTCGATGGGCTGCCCAGCAGCATCTGCCAGCTTCACTGGAGGCTGGCCTTCAACCGGGTTCTTAAAGATGATATTAGCTTCTCCCGGTGCTTTGCACTTAAAGGTGATGGTC
>QLUN01000056.1 GCA_018725455.1 Chloroflexota bacterium | reverse complement strand
CAGAATCATCCTTGGCGAAGATTCAATCCCATGTACCTGGGGAGAAAAAAGGAACTCTTAGTTTGATGCTAACAGGGGCCATCTCTAATGAGTTAAACCAGAGGATAAAGAAGAGTCTTGATAAACAGGCAGATGAAGCCTTGACAGGACTGACCAAATGAAGTATCCTTTGGTTACCTACCGGGTGGCGGATTTTAACCCGTCCCCAGGTGGCCCCTTTTAAGTGTCCGGTGACAAAATACCAAATCTAGGGAGAGGGCGGTAATAATCATGCCAGAAATTCGTTTCAAAGCTTTTTTGAGTTGTAGTTTTGCAGAGAATGACAGAGAGATAATGGACTTCTTTAGGAAAATAATCAAGTCATTCGACATGGAGCCTGAAATTTATGACTATCAGGAAGTAGGCAGAATACCTGATAAAGTGAAAGAATATATAATAAGAAGTGATTGCCTGATAGCAATAGCAACCCGAAGAAAGAAAATCGAGGACTCGAATTATTGGGCATATCCAGATTGGATCCAGCACGAAATCTCACTTGCTAGTGCGTATAACAAGCCCATCGCTATCTTTGTTGAAGAGGGCGTCAAAATTGAAGGTTTTATAGGAATGGAAGAAAGAACACAGCAATTCACAAGAGATGTCCTAATTAAGAACATCGACAAGATTGCGAGGTTTTTATTCAACTTGAGAAAATACCTGGAATCTACATATCAACCCGAAAAAATGCAGTTGCCAGTCCTATTAAGACATTACATCCATGTCAAAGAAGAGATGATCTCAAAAGAACTTACTGTTATAAGGTGCGAAGTTTTAATGGAATCTTTAGTTCCAGAGTTAGAAGCCACCCATCACTTACTGGAACTAGAAGATACAACTCCCGGCCTATCCACAAAATCCATACAGTTTGACTTCATATGCAAAGAAATGCCGTCGGGCATGAATGTAGAAGCCGTCATAATTCAGAACACAGACTATAAATTTCTCTGGGAGGTGAAGTTTGACCCCCCGCTCAAGAAAGGTGAGAGAGTAAAGTATGCGTTTAAAAGGGTTAGGGGCTGTTCAAAAACAAACTTGACATTACTGTCTTTTGTCTGCCATCATTGTGGCATGACAACGATCGAGCAGATGCATATTCGATTTCAGGCCATATGGCTTCATCACTATCAAAAAGCATGGATAATTATTGAACAGCTCCTTAGGCCTAATTATCGCCCCTACACTTATGAAGAGGTGTTAGAAAGGATAAAGCAGGGTACTTATGAATATAAAGAGCCTATATGTGAAGCTTGTGAGTACTATCTTTCTTACCCAACGGCAGAGCTATTTTATGATTTCGACTTTCCCGAAGGTTATGAAATAAAAAAGTACTACCCAGATGTAAAAATGGGGGAAGACGTAAAACTTAAAGCAGAAAGAGAGTTAAAGAGGATTAAGGAAGGCAATTTCTTCACTGCTGAAAAGATATTTGACAAATGGACATTAAGTTTAAGAGTGCCAAGGCCTCTTCAGGGTCACGTTTATTATACATACTACGAGCCACCGAAAGCTACTGCGGTAAAGTAGATTGAGCAAATTAGGAATATGACCCCAAGATCACTCTGGTACAGTGTCCTTGTTTCGGGCAACGTCTCACCCAAATCTTGCTCGGCCAAACTTGGAATACGTCCCATGTATTAGGCGAGATTGTGAAGCAATAGGCTAAGGAGGGGAAAAGATGCCATTTGTCCGAAAACGACTGAAGCATTACAGTCATTTGGCCATAGGATGCCAGAGGGGAACAAATGCATCATGAGGAAGCTGGCAGGACGTCCGAGCGCGCCGAGGGGTGCTGCGCCCCCAAGTCGATCCTTATGGAAAAAGCTGAAGCGATGGCTTCAGGACTATAAATGGTTATTGATCGTAGCCGGGTGGGTCATGGCGCTCGTTCTGGGATATGTTGGATTCGAAAAGCATTTTTCAGCCATTGGGCAGCCGACTTTGCCTTGGGATAACTTCTATCTCACCCTGCAACTCTTCAGCATGCAATCCGGTTGGGTTTTGGGTCCAATAGGCTGGGAATTCCAGGTGGCACGGTTGCTTGCACCCGCACTGACTGTCTACACGGCCGCACAGGCTTTGGCAATTATCCTTCATGAGCGGCTCCAATTGTTTGGTATGCAGTTCCTAAAGGATCATATAGTTATCTGTGGGCTGGGCCGAAAAGGCCTCCTCTTGTGCAAAGGGTTCCGTGAAAGCGGGGAGCGAGTTGTGGTAATCGAGCAGGACGAAGACAATGGCCTGCTGAGACGATGCCGGGAACTTGGCGCAACCGTATTAATAGGTAACGCAGTTGACGCGGGGCTACTTCGACGAGCCAGAGTACACAAGGCCAAGTCGATTATATCAGTTTGCGGCAATGACGGTGCCAATGCGGAAGTCGCTGTTCATACTCGCCAACTTGTCGAGAGTCGCAAAGGCAAGGCACTATCCTGTCTCGTCCACATATTTGACCTTCCGCTCAGTAACTTGCTCAGAGAGCGGGAGATTATGATGGGCAAGCCGGATGCCTTCAGGCTGGAGTTCTTCAATGTGTTTGAAAGTGGGGCTAGAATCATGTTGGAGGAATACCCACCCTTCAGCGAAACGGGTGAGGTCCACGGCTCCAGGTCGCATATAGTTGTCGTCGGGGTAGGACGCATGGGAGAAAGCTTGGTGGTGAACGCCGCCAGAAGGTGGAGGGACAGGGGAAACGCACGTGCTGGGCGCCTGCGCATCACTTTGATTGATAAAGAGGCGAAAAGGAGGAAGGAGTCCTTATGCCTCCGATACCCCCAGTTGGAAAGAGTCTGCGAGTTGGAGCCTGTACAGGTGGATTTTAACGACCCTGAGCTTGAGCGAGGCGAGTTTCTTTTTGATGACCACGGACGTTGCGATGTGACAATGATATATATCTGTCTGGATAATGAGTCAAACGCTCTGGCTGCAGCCTTGATGTTACGCCAGCGGGTTAGGACTCTTAAAATCCCAATAGTGGTGCGCATGACCCACGACGCTGGGCTCGCTACCTTGTTGCGAGGCGAGAAGATTAAGCGAGAGGGTTTTGTTAGTTTGCACGCGTTTGGGCTTCTTGACCGTACCTGCACGCTGGATTTGATATTCGGCTGTACCTATGAAATTCTGGCGCGTGCCATTCACGAAAACTACGTGCGATACGAGAAGGAGAAAGGCTTTACCCCTGAGACAAATCCTTCCATGGTTCCCTGGGACGAGTTGCCAGAAAGGCTCAAAGAGTCAAACAGGAGGGCAGCGGACCACATCCGTGTTAAGTTAGAAGCCATCGGTTGTGATATTGCCATAACGAACGATTGGGATGTGCCGCTCTTCGAGTTTTCGGAGGAAGAAGTGGAGTTGATGGCCGAGATGGAACATGAGAGTTGGGTCGCGGAGAAGTTGAGCAAAGGGTGGAAATATGGCCCTACCAGGGATGACGAGGCGAAGACTCACCCCTGTCTGGTTCCCTGGAACCAACTTATCTCGGATGAACGGTATAAGGACGAACCGGACAAGGACAGAGATTTAGTTCGAGGCATCCCGGCATTCCTGGCCAAGGCACGTTTCCAGATATATCGGTCAATGAAAGAGGATTAGAGGAATATGCGGAGATGCTAAAAAGCCCAGAGATATTAGAGCAAGAAAGCGACCGACTCATAGATAACGGTTAGACCACGGTAGGAGGCACTAATGACAGAAGTCTGGAAAACGGTTCGAGTATTTATCAGTAGCACCTTCCGAGATATGCACGCGGAGCGGGACTACCTGGTCAAGGTGGTCTTTCCCGAACTGCGGGAGCGGTGCGCCAAGCGGCGGTTACATCTGGTAGATTTGGACCTTCGTTGGGGTGTGACCGAGGAAGAAGCCGAGCGAGGTAAGGCTCTTGAAATATGCCTCGACGAGATTGAACATTCACGTCCTTTCTTCATCGCCATGCTCGGCGAACGCTACGGCTATGTCCCCGATAAGGTACCTGAGGACGCTGAGTTTGTCCATCCGTGGCTGCGAGACTATCCTGGCCATTCGATTACGGCGCTGGAAATCATTCATGGTGTGTTGCACAACGCCGACCTGGCCAAGCGCAGCTTCTTCTACTTCCGCAATCCAAGTTTTATCTCTCAAGTGCCTGAGAACCAGCGTGCTGATTTCATGGCTGAGAACCCCGAGGCAGAGAGTAAACTAGCAGCCTTGAAAGACAAAATCCGCAATTCGGGGCGGCCGGTGATGGACAACTACCCATGTCGTTGGGATGAGAACAAGAGACAGTTGATAGATCTAGATGTCTTGGGACAGCAGGTGCTGGAGGACCTATGGACGGCAATCTCCGCTGAGCATCCCGAAGAAGCCATGGAGGTTGACCCACTAACTATCGAGCGCCAGATGCACCAAGCCTTTGTCGAGGAGCGCTCACACTTGCATGTCGGGCGGGAAGAGCAAGCGAGGAGACTGACCGAATATGTGCAGGGCGCAGAGCGGCAGCCAGTGGTGATTACCGGAGAATCCGGCTGCGGCAAGTCAGCTTTTCTGGCAAGCTGGTACCGCCGATACACTGTCGAGCACCCAGAGAATTTCGTCCTGGCTTATTTTATTGGTGCCAGTCCTGACTCGACCAATCATCTGCGCCTACTGCGCAACATGTGCGAGGAATTAAAGCGCCAGTTTGCCTTAAAGGAAGACCTACCGGAGGATGACAAGAAGCTTCCTGAGACGCTGGCAAGCCTGCTTGTGGCTGCTTCACGAGGCAAGGCACGGGTTGTGATTATGCTTGATGCCCTTGACCAGTTATGGGTGCAGGAGGGTGCCCACGGCCTGGGCTGGCTGCTGGACTATATACCCGAGAAGGTTCACCTGGTGGTAAGCACCTTGGAGGGCGACTGCCTTGATGTCTTGCGGCGGCGAGGGGCTGAAGAGATAGTGCTGCCGCCATTGAGCCCGGACGAGCAGCGGCAGATTGTGCAGGCGCTGCTGAGCGAATGGCGGCGCAAGCTGGACGAGCGGCAGATGGCCTCACTCCTTGCCCATCCGGGGGTCGAAAACCCGCTCTACCTTCGTGTTGCCCTGGAGGAATTGCGCCTCTTTGCCAGATTTGAACAACTGACGCCGCGCATCAAATCGCTGGCGGAGGATATTCCCGGACTATTCCATCAGGTACTGGAGCGGCTGGAGGAAGACCACGGGCGAGAGCTGGTGGTCGAAGCGTTTGCCTTAGTCGGCTGCTCACGATATGGGCTAAGCGAAGCCGAGCTGCTGGACCTGCTGCCCAGAGAGGGAGAGGAACAGTTTCCTCGTGCTTTATGGGCACGCTTAGCCCGCAGTGCCAGGGCATATCTGGTGCAGCGTGGAGAGTTCCTGGATTTCTTCCACCGGCACCTGGCTGAGGCGGTGACAACGCGTTATTTGAGCCAGGACAACAAACATGCCAAGCTGGCCACCTACTTTGGGCAGGCACCGCTTGAGCGAAAGCTGGACGAGTACCCCTACCAGCTTCAGCATGCTAAGCAGCCAGAGGCCTTGGCCGCGGCACTTAGCGACCCGGACTTGTTCGACTATGCCTGGGTGCACGAGCGCAAGTATGAGTGGATGGGTTACTGGCGGTCGCTCGAGGGGTGCTTTGAGCCGGGTCAGTGCTACTGGGTCGCGATAAAGGTGAGAGAAAAGGCGCAGGGTGAAACTCGGGATGTCGCTCGGTTATTGAACAATATTGGCCTCTTTCTTCAGGAGATGGCATTATACCCCTCTGCGTTGCCCTTCAGCAAGCGTGCCTTGGCAATTAGCGAACGCATCCTGGGACCCGACCACCCCAATGTCGCAACCAGCCTCAACAACCTGGCGGGGCTTTACTCCGAGCAGGGCAAGTATGACGAGGCGCTGCCCCTCTATCAGCGGGCACTGGCAATCAAGGAACGCATCCTCGGCCCCGACCACCCCAAGCTAGCAATAAGCCTCAACAACCTGGCGGGGCTTTACTCCAAGCAGGGCAAGTATGACGAGGCGCTGCC